>JAFEAQ010000014.1 GCA_018266295.1 Bdellovibrionales bacterium
CCACGATGGTCGGACAGCCCCGTTCTCACGGACGGATGGCCCACGCGAAGTAAGCGACTGGGCGAACACGTAAGTCTCATCGCACATCACGGAAAAACTGAAACTCTCACCAGGTTTTTTTAAAGAGCTGATGAATTCAAATAATCATGTCGGGAAAGAAATAGAAGAAAGAATAGAGAGAAGTAGAAATCTTAAATCTTCTTATAAATCATTTACTTAGCACTAAATCCATTGACCTCATATCAACAAATTATTATATTGCCCAAGAATGAAGAAATCCTCCTCCCCACTTTTTGATTATCATGACTCTGGTACTACAAAACGTAAGTACGGAAGAACCACTCATGGAGGGATGGAATCAAAAGGAAGAAGAAAAGAATATCGGCCGCTTTCAGAAAAGAAATGGATTCGCCTCACATTAAAATCTTCTAAAGCAAAAGGCCCTTGGAGCTTCCTCACTCCCAAGAATCAACAAATCATCCGCGAGATCCTTAAATCCAAATCAAAAAAATGGGGTGTACAGATTGCTGAAGTCGTCAACGTCGGGAATCACCTTCACATCAAGCTTAAATTCAAATACCGCGAAGGCTTTCAAAACTTCCTAAGATCCGTAACAGCACTCATCGCAAGAAAAATCACCAACGCTCGCCGTGGGTATAAGATTACAGGTCAGCAAATCTCAGCTCAAACAACCTTGAAGCTATCAAAAGATACCCAAACGACAGATAGAAAACCTTCTGAAAACAAGTTCTGGCAAGGCCTCGCCTTCACCCGCGTGATCAAGACCCGCATCGAAGAACTCCAGCTCCGTGGCTACTTCAAAGCCAACCGCCTTCAAGCCGCCAAAGGCCAGAGAGCGCGTGAGGAGTACTTACAGAAATTCAATGAGTGGATCACCTGTATGCGGCAAGGAACTGCGTAAGTGCGAGGCCGCGCGCGCGGGAGGCTGTGGTGTAAGACATGGCCTTCTTGTGGAAAAATTATCTATCGCTACTTTGGGGCGATCCAAATGTCGATGATTTCGCCTTGCTTGATTTTGCCTTTGCTATCTCTGAACCAGAATTTTGAACGTTCGCGCTCTTCCGCGTTTTTGCCTAAGAGGCGCACCACGTCCTTTTTGTATTTCAGAGAAATCTTTGTCACTTTTTTCGAAAGCGGCATCATCTCTTCAGGCTGACTAATGCCATCGCCATTTTTATCTTGCCACAAGACAAGCTTATGGAAGTCTTTGTCTTTCGCATCAATCACACCGTCTTTGTTAGTATCCAGCGCACGCAAAGCTTCAAAGCCATTCGGAGTGGCCTCTCCGTCTTCACCAAAAAGTTCGTTCTTTTGATCGATCAGCCCATTGCCATCACGATCCAATGCCACAAACCAACCCGGATGCTCCGCCTTCGGCCACATCGTCTCTCCCCCAGGGTTTAGAGGGAACTTGCTGGAGTTATCAAAGTTCGGTCGCTTGTCATCTTCAAACACCATGAGCGGTGACCAGAAACCGCCACAGAAACCCGTTTGACCAGGGTAAGAAACGTTAATTTCGATATTCGAAGTATCTGTTGAAACCGAAATACCGCCGATAGAAGCCGATACAGATCCAGACTTACCCATGAACTCACCACAACCATATGTTGGAGTGAATGAAGACCAGCCATAATGGCCCCACACAGGTCCTGTGTTACAGTCCTTCACGTCTTGATCAAAGCCACCGTTTGCCAGAGACACCGTGGTATTTGCCGGCATTGTGATTTTACCGCTGGAGTCAACGGCGACTCCGGTTTTAAACGGCGTCTTAAGAATCACAGTGTTGCCGTAGATCGCCGCGGACTTCACAACAGACGGTGCAAATTTTGAAGCATCCATCGGCTGCACTGCAGAGCCCGTCATACCCGCCGCTGTTACAAGACTGGCTGGATACTCAACCCAAAAGTTGTAAGTCGTTCCACCGATGGCTAAGTCGAAAGTCGCCTTCAAAACCGAATTCGGAGCAAGGGGATTTGGCACTCCACGCAGATTCGTTGGAAAACAGGAGTTATGAATTTTAATCGTGACCGTTTCATTCTCAGCACGGGTGACGAGCCCCGAAGCCGGAGCACTCACTGCGGATTCCCCGAGCGAGGAGGTATTTACGGACATTGGATAGTTCTGTACCTGAGCGAAGCTAACGCTTCCACCGAGGAGTGCTGACATTAGAGTCAGTAACTGAATGTTTCTCATACGAACCCCCAAAACGTTCTACAAGGCCTCTGCCTTATTCACCTTAAAGTAAATCATCCGCTTTAAGACTGAATCCCGGCGCAACGTAAAGCGATCAATTTTATCCGCCAACAATTGCGGATTCGAAAAAGAACCATTGTCATAAACAGCACGGTAAAGACTCGAAGGCGTAGTCTTAAACCCCTGAGTCTGCGTGTCTTTCACTAGGTAGTATTTCACAATCTTCACTGCACGCAAACGAATGATCGACTGACCACCGCCCACCGAAGGAACCGTTCTTAAGAACGTATCTGCCGAATCGATGGCTGCACCGGTTTCTGGATGCGTGGTCAAAATATTAGTCGCAAAACTTCCCGTCAGTGGATTCAGTGATTGCCCCGAAACAGTGCCTACAAAAATCGGACTGCGCGGTGGAATCTGCAAATCGACTTTTCCGCCCGTGACAACACGCACTTTCGCCGGAGTGTCCAGCATCAGAGTTTTATTCGCTTTCCAAAATCCAGGACGCTGAGCCGCCACCCACGCATTTCGATTGATCGACACAAACGACAAAGAAGCTGCCTGATTGAAATCCGCCGAAGAGGCCCCCACATTGTAAGCCATCACCGGATCATAGATCAGCAATCCCCCTGCGGATTTATCCTGAGTTAAAATATAAAACTCAGTCTTCCCGTCAAGGGTCAGATTGATTTCGCGGTCGACACGTTGTTTTAAATAACTCTGCGGCACATCCGGATAGAAATCAAAAAATGAAAGACCATTGTCATCCTTCACATTCATGTTGTTATACGAAGGATCAAGGCCATTAAAGTCATTAAATAAAATCCGTTCAGCCAAAGTCTCATCGATATTGGCTTCGAGGTTCTTGCGCATGCGGATCTGATCTTTGATTAATGAGATCTGAGTGCTCGCAACAAGACCTACCGCGACGCTTGCGATACCAAGCGCCACCATAAGTTCTGCAATGGAGAAACCTCTATTATTTATCCTCATTTTGCACTCACCACGAAAACGTAATCACGATATTTTTCACCCTTTACGGCCCATGATTTATGGGTCATACGCAAAGTCACCTGGTAAAGACCGCGGAACTGTTCCAGCGGCTGAATAATATATCCGTAAGTACCGGCACAATCGGGGCATTCGGCTCTCGTACTGAGAACACCAATATCCCAAGCCATCGGGAGATTATCCAAAGTCAGAGCAGTCTCTTTGCCCGTCTTGTAATTGAAATTGACCTGATAGTTTTCGATACTGGCTTTGATATTTTCGGCGATATCATCCACTTGGCGCTCCGAAGAAGACAGCACCAAGCTGTCCCGCGAGCTTCCTTTAAGCGAGATAAAACCACCGATAAACGCAAACATCACGATCGACAGCAATCCCAATGAAAGAAGGACTTCGATAAAGGTGTAACCGCTTTGATTATTCAACTTAAAAGTTTTCATACTAGCGGGCTCCTTCGCGAGATTGTTCAACAACGAAGAACCGAATCAAACGGCGTTTACAAGTCGTATTCGAGGCCCCAGAAACCAGACCACAATCAGGATCCACCGCCGTCCACTGGAAAGGATCTGCCTTCGCACGAAGACTGATCACGTTACACGCCATTCGGTCTGCAACCTCTTGAATTGAAGGCAACGGATGCCAAATCGGAGATTTCTGCGCCGTACAGCTTGTGCCAGAAACAGACTTCAAAACTCCGGCAGCACGCAACTCCTGCGTGACCTGCGGATGATAAATACTACTCCAAGTAATACCGGCTTTATAAGCTGACGGATCGATTTGCAGCTTACCGACAATAAATGTACCGATAATACGCAGCGGATTCTGGCGGGCTTCGATACGTAAAGAATCACAGGTATAGAAACCAGTAATCAGATTGGCACTGGCTGCAATCACGCACTCTTTGGCGATCGAGTAAACCTTAAAGACACCGTCCGCGCCAGAGTCTAACAAAAGCGTCTTATCGAAGGCCGGATCATGGCCCGCCACTGAAGAGCTGTCGCCCGCAAAGTTCCATGAACTGCGAGTTGCCCCGGAGAAGTCAACGTCCCAACCGGCACCACCGAAGGACTGAGAAGCCGTCGCACTGCGCGCATCTTCACAGAGCTGATCCAGAGAATCATAATCGTCCGCATCGTCGGCCACAGCCGCCAACGCGCCACTCGTACTGGTTAAAGCCATCGAATCTGGCACCACGAGAGATGTTTTATCCGCGCTAAAATTGAAATTCAAATAGCGCAATAAGTTTGGATTCGCAGGATTCTTGATGGAATTCGTACGATAATAAGTACTGTCATAAGCCTGAATGCCAATCGAAGGCTTGATCAGATTTCCTTTAGCATCCAGCAAATTCTGCACGTTGGAAGCGGTGATTTCCATATCCACATTCGAAACAGTCCCCCACTTCGCATTGATGGGAGTCATTTTAATTACAAATTTAGGCGGATTATCAAAAACAGACAAAGCATCCTGAGCCTGTTGTACGGCCTTCGTTGCATTTGTAATCACCGTTTGCTGATTTGGCACATCAGTGTTTTGCAATTGATCGATCGTCGACTGCAAAGATTGAATCTGCGATTTCAAACTCGCAATCACATCCGGATCTTGATAATAACCCTTTGGCACCGGTGTTGGCGTCGGGGTTGGGCTCACAATAATAACAGGAGTCGACGTCGGTGTCGGAGTTGGCGAGCTGCTTGTTGAGGTATCATCCGGCGTCGCACTCGCATCCGGAGTCGGCGTTGGCGAAGGACTTGGTGTCGGCGTAATATTGAGATCCGGCGTCGGTGTTGGCGACGGAGTCGGTGTCGGCGCTGGTTTTACAGGTTTCGCCTCTTCAGTCGCGAGATCTTTCTTTGCTTTCGCCAAGGCGTTTTTCGCACTTGTGAGTGAACTATCCAATGTATCAGCCTTATCTTTAGCGAGCTTCAATGCCGACTGGGCAGAAGACAGAGCCGACTGTAGCTGAGCTTTATACTCTGGCGAACCCACTTCAGGAACAATCGTCAACGTCGATGTTGCCGTCATCGGCGCTGTCACAATACGATCTCCGAGAATAAATGTCAGAGTCATCACCATAGCTCCATCGGTTGAGCCTTTGCGGCTGACCGTTCCGCTGCCAAAATTCGTGGTCGTTGGTTGCGGAACGTCCCCTTGGTAGGAAAATTTATTCCCCTTATCCAAAAAGAGACGATAGGTTGGATTATTCTTATTATTGCTTCTTAAATTCGTCGCCAGTTGGGATTTATATAGATAGCTTGCCGAAGACAAGTTTTGGCTGCGCTCAATACATTTAGACATGAGCCCCGCATCCGGTGTCGATCCCGCAACGACTTTACCAAAAACTTGAAGACCTTTATCAAGTCCTCCGTCATTTTCAATACCACGCAAGAAGCCACCAAAAGTCGAAAGATCAGACCAGTAACGGTCTGAAAGCCCGCCTGAAGAGCGTGGCACGAACTGTCCACCGTCTGAATTTTTAACCCAGCCGTTCCCCAGGTAAACACGGTCGGCAAATGTCACAGCCGCGTAGTTTCCGGAAGCACTGCTTGATGTTGAGCGCGTGTCCGGCGGTAAGTAAATATCCTGATTCACAAACACAGGGCTTAAGAACACAAGACCTTGCCCACCACCGGCTTCGGACTTACTTCCGAACATATGTAAAGCAACATCGCCCGTTGCCATTCCTGCATTATAAGTCTTATCTAGATGCAAATCCTTCGGTACTAATAAGGCAAAAGAACCGACTTCACGTGGATAAATAACGATCTGTGAAGTCACCGTCAGTGGCGTGCTGCCGACAGTGATCACATCCGACGAACTTTTGGATGTCTTAAGAGCCAGCGTTGCTTTCAGATAAACTTCGCGGCCCGCACGTGGTAAATAACCGCTCTCGTCGCGAGTCAGCGTCACGCTGATCCCATCAACCTTGACGACTTTACCAGTCGTTTCATCTGTCACAGTTTTCAAATTCTGCAAGACAGAAAAAAGCGGATGGGATGTGGTTGCATTATCGATGCGAATATAGCGAGAGATGCTCTTCAGCGGAATATTTGTTTTATCCACCGGGCCGACGTTGGTTCCCATCGCGATCAGATTCAAAATAAAATTCACCTGATCATTCGACATAATCAAACGCTCAACACTGCCAGTATTGACGAGATTACATTGGTTGCTCGGAGCATTGAGAAGGAGGTCATCATCCGTGAAGCAGTACTTCTGGCGCATGCCATAGAGCACGTAGTCCATCGTACTATTCAATGCAAAACGCAAGTTCACAGCGTTGATGGTTTTACCGATTTGCTTTTTCTGGGCAATCACGTAGTCAGACAAGAAATAGAAGCCAATGCTGATCACCGCGGTCACGGTTAAGACCTGCATGAGCATACTGCCCTTGTTATTTAGGAAGAGTGGTTTCCGCATACATCTATCCTCGATACGTTCAGTATTGTGTTGCCTCTACTGAACTCATCGACAGGACTGAGCTTTCTTTAAAGGATTCTTTGCAAATTATGATGGACTCTCACGAATGCGGACAAGTTTGAGTCAACATGAACCGTGTCCAACAAACGCGTATCTATTTATTCGTAGATAAATTCTTAATAAAGCACACTAAAATGGAGAAAATAAAGATTTTCTCCTCTGAAAATGTCCGCAGGCGTCCATGTGTGTACAGGAGAATTCATGATCGCATTGGGATATTTGGTAAAAACTTTTTTGATTATCCGACACCCAATTTGCGAAGCAAATCGTCGATTTCGTTTTGATCCATCTTCTTATTTTTCGACTGCGAGTCCACCGACGCGCGCACATCCGCTCCGAACTGATTTGAAACCCAACGAAGTCGTTCAAGAAAAGTGCTGGTGAAAGAACTCTTCATATCTTCCACTGAATCTTCACCTAAATTGTTAATCCACTCGCTCAATGTTTCAGTGGCGTCCAGCAAAAGGGCGACACAGATATCAAAAAACTGTCCATTGCCCTTGATCTGTGAAGCTTTGTAACCAACCGCTTTGCAGAGTTGTGCGTAGTCCGCCACCATGTGCAGAGGGTGATCTTGTGGAACCAAGAGAGCTAGACTTTTGGCGCCCCCCATAATCCGATCCACCTTCTGGCCGTACTCTTCCAGCTGTGAAACTTGGGAAAAGTCACCTTCGATGCCTTCAAGCAAATCGACGAGGTCCTGAATGATCCCTTTAGACTCGATCACAAAATCTTTTACTATATCCTTATCTATATTCGACATAGAATAAGCGTAACAAATTGAAGGGTTCGTTAGCAATGGATTATGTCTCTATTCGTGTAAGTACTTTGCGCGGAGATCAAAAAATTGATTTCAACGCTTACATTAAAATTAACGACAAAATGATCCTCTATCTTCGTCGTGGAGATTCCTTCGAGGGCGATCGCCTCAAGCGCTTGAAAGACAAAAAACTTAAAAAAATGTTCATTCTGAACGACGAAGAAACCAAGTATCGCGACTATCTTCAAAAAAATATCGAGATGGCTTACGACGAAAAATCTGGCAAGGACATCAATTCCCGAGCTGAAATCGTTCAAGGCCAGCAACAAAGCAACACAGAAGAAGTGTTCGAAGATCCGGGCAATATCGAATCCTATAACAACACCAAAGATGCGGCCGGGAAGTATGTTCAATTCCTACTAAGTAACAGTAAAGCTATCGGCGCCGTAATGAATATCGCAAATGATGAGTGCAACATCGCTCACCATGGCGTAACCGTCTCGACGCTGTCTGTGGCGCTGGCGCAGAAACTCGGAGTGACAGATCCAAAGAAAACGCAACTCCTTGCTCTCGGTGCGCTTCTACATGACTTCGGCCATCACGACTCAGGAGTCGCCCTGAATCGTCCACTCACCGACTTCACCAAAGAAGAAATGGCCGTTTACACGAATCACGCAGGCCTCGGCGCTCAGAAAGTTCAGGATAAAAAACACTTCGATCAAACAGTTATAAACATCATTGCTCAGCACGAAGAATGTATTGACGGCAGCGGTTTTCCAGCTGGCTCGCGTGACAATCAAGTCGACCCTTTGTCCGTGATTGTTTCCAGTGCCAATGCCCTTGATCGCATGATCACATTTGAGAAAATTCCGCGGACAGAGGCTGTGAAAAAATTAATGATTGATCAAGTCGGACGTCACCCCCTGAACCACATTCAGTTCCTAGGTGAGATCCTCAAAAACATGTAGGCCCCCTCTACAGCTGTCTAATAACTAATAGGCAACGTCTCAAAACAAGATACGGCAAAACACCCTATTGCCGTATCTTTTGACTCCGGCATGCCCTCCCACAGGGGCTCGTTTTTGCATATAAATGCTCTACGGGGCGTGGTGATGGGCAGCAAACGAAGGATTCTACAACTCAAGCACATGGCGGGTTTAACGGCCCTGGTATTGCTGTTTCAAAATTGCACAGCAAATCACCTCGTCATCGATGAAGATCTCAAAACCGCCCTTCTTGCCAGCAACAAGATCCTCACCACCTCAAGTCCTGATGAAGATAGCAAAATCGCCACTTTCACCTTCGTCTGCCCGCAAGCCGGAAACGACAAACCTAAAGACCTTCTTCATAGCGGCGAACTCAAAGCCGTGGTTGAGAAGTACGACTTTGAGAGCAACACCTCGACAGTCCTATGCGAAGTCCATAACGTCAGAAAACAGATTCTCGATAGCCGGAGTGTCGACCTTTCAAGCTGCGAAGAAATTCCGGGTCCGCAAAATGCTCACATGGATTTGTATATCGTAGAAGAATCCGTTACGAAGAACTTCAGCCAGCACAAAATCAACATCGACACAACGCCACTCGCACTGGGTGGTTATTCCCTGAACTATCTTGCGATGAGCCCCGAGGCAAAGAATTCAGCCTGTGACGAGGCCGGCGCACCACTGATGATTCAGCTTGGAAATAACACAACGGCCCTCACTCTGACAGCACCGAGCGACGGGGTTGATCTGGATCTCTTGGGTGGCAAGTCCTACCCAAGCCCGCATGATAAAGTCCACGCATCTTGGCCAACACCAAACTCGGCAAACGACGTTTACATGCTCGTAAAACCAAACCGTGACCATCTTGTTCTGGGAGCTGATGAAATGTTTGCCGATACCACACTCGGCCCGGACACAAAGTACGTTAAACAAGGCTTCGCAGCTCTTGCAAAGTATGATGACAACAAGGACCAAATGATCACCGCGGAAGACGTTGTTTTCAGTGAACTTCGTCTATGGAAAGACTCTAACCATGACGGCCGAGTTCAAGAAAGCGAACTCAGCACATTGTCAGATTTAAAAATTTTAGCCTTGGATTTACGCTATGAAACTCAGTACCGCGAAACGGATGCTTATGGCAACCAAAGCCGTTACAAATCCGTTGTGGTCATGGAAGACCAAAGTTACGGAATGATCTTCGATCTCTGGCTGCGCTTTATTCATAAAACACCGGCGCCAGAAATCGTCAAGCTCGCTCCGGTCCCGGTTAGTGAGGATGCTGGCGCGGCGGACTCCAGTGACGATCACGAACTTCCATCTCTTGATCAGAGCCCTGCAGACACGAACTCACAAATAAGCGAACCCCACGAGGAGACGCCTCAGACAGAGTCAGCTCTGTCTGTTGCCGAGCCGGCAGAGTGATATTCAACATAGTGTATTTGAACGGTGAATAGTAACCAGCGCCCTTATCAACCATCACTTCCACTTTGCAATTCGCAAAACTTTCCCCACTCATATTGTTAATACGAATCGAAGACGAAGTCTCATCGAAGCTTTTGCGAATCTGGGCGCTGAGAACAGAGCTCTGGTGGATCGGCAAGCGGTCCCGGAAGTCTTCACTGCGGTTTAAGTAGTAATCTTCTTTCAAAGCCGCCGGATGATATGCCTCGCGCAGATAACTGCCGCTGGCGACAGCCTCACGCAAATCAGCCCCCACAAAGCCGCCGAGTTTGTTAAACCACTGTTTCTGAGTCTTATCGACTCCCGGAGAAAGCATGTTGGAACCCAAGGCCTCGCTGCGACCGACAAAGCTGGATTTAAAGCCACTCCCCGTCACATATCCGTAAAGGATCATGCCATAGAAGTGATACCACGTACCGTACTTGTCTTCTGAATAGTTATAGCCACTCGTGATAGGGCGAAGGCGTTTGGTGACAGGCATATTCTCGCGGCCACCATAGCGCCAGTTGGCTGAAAGCAAATTCTCGATGGTTAAAAGAGCCAAGTACACGTCTCCGCGATGGATGCGGAGACTTGCGCGGAACATTTCTGGGAAGGTAATACTGTTATAATCCTGCGCGACGATCCATTGCCACAGATCCGTCTCGTGACCTGTGGTCATAAAGCGCGAGGAAAACCCCATGCTCAAAACCACAAAGAGTTTTGAGAAAACCATGACCGGGCTTTTAATATTTTGTTCTGTCTCAGGCGCCCAGCGGTGGAAGATTCCTACCATGGCTTTATTGCCGCGCGGAGCTTCCTCACGCAGAACTTGCTTCATCATTTCCGTAAACTCTTCAAGTTTGATCGGCTTATCCCGGCCTTGAATCGACGGCCCGGGCCCCTTCGTCATAGGTTCTGATTTTTTACCGGCAAGAGGTTCCACCATCTCCCAGGGCTCCGGTTGCCACGGATCGGTGATGCTCCCAAAGTCGTCGTCTTGGAAGAGAGCTTTTAACGCATTCATCGGCACCTTCGCCGCGCGCGCAATCAAAGCTGCATCACCTTCAGGATCAATCACACGGTAAGATTTCTGCGTATAGAGGTCTTTATCATAGGCATTCGCCGCAGGCATTCGCGAGGACAAACCCGATGCCAAAGAAGCATAGACCTGTTCTTGCAAAATTGAGCTACGAGCATCCATCAGCAAATCGCGAATCGTGTTACGAATGGTTTTATCTAAATTCAAGAACGGAATGAGGCGGGCTTTTGCATAGGCCGACTCTTTTGCCGAGAACACCTGGTAACTTTGCGCCCAAGTGAGGTTGTCGCCCATCTTATAAAAGGCCGTGTAACTGCCACCACGGGCAAAAACACTCTCGATTTGAGTAAATTCCTGAGCAGCAATCAGATCCGGATAATGCAAAACTTGAAAAGCTTTTTCCCATTCCATCGGCACATGGGATTTGTCGACCGAACCATAGCGAAGCGAGATCGCTAGACTTGCCATACTGGTCTTGATTTCACCAGTACACTCGCTTCCAACGCAAGATTTCACTTTCAAGTTCTTAGAGTAACGAGAGACCTCGAGCGGCGAAGACATCCGTTGACGGATCTCACTCACACTCAAAGGCAGATAAAAGGACGAACGCACAACGATGATATTACGAATACCGTCCGTACTCTTAGCAACACCATAGATATCCATATAGCGCGGGATTTTTGCCGCATCCGCCACCGGCACAAACTGCGTGGCTGTTTGAATGCGATCGACCCGACCGTCTTTGACGTCGCTAAACAGAAGCTGCTGTTCTTCAACGATGCTGACCGGAGACGCGGCCATTGCCGCCCCCCAAGAACTCATCACCATGAAGATCGAAAAAACGTGCCTTTTGAGCATAGGTCCTCCACTGCGCCGAAGCTTTGGTTACAAGGCCCGTGCCAGGACGCGGAGCTTCTAATATCTTTTTTACAAGTGCCGAAACGTTCCCAAACCGCAAACGCGCGCCCAATGTCAATAAAATCGACATTAGCGCCTCTCGGTGAGCCCCCTGAAAAAGTAAGGTCCTTTTTACTTCCGAAAGATACCCTCATGAAAATCCTTAGGCTATAAGGCGACCTCTTACAAACATCCCTGTGGAAGGACGATTTATATGCGCCTAAATTTGAAATCCGTCGGTATGGCATTCGCGACAGCTCTTGTCGCCTTGGTTCCTGCACTCAGCAGTGCCCAAAGCAAAGCCAACCTCAAAGTCGGTCAACGTTATTACATCACTGCAACGACATTGAATGTCCGCAGCAGCAACTCAACGACAGCACAAAACGTCGTGGGTCAGCTGACTCAGAACGACCTGGTGGAACTCTATGATCTTTTGAACGAAGCCACTCCGCTTGTGCAAGTAAAGATCATCCAATCCGTGAGCATCAAAGCCACGGCAGCTCCGGACCTCTTCATTTCAAAGGACTACTTGAGCGAAAAGCCAGTGATCACAAACACCACTCCGGCTTCTAAGTATTTCGTGGTACAAAACATCGCGACAGAAAAGACCCGCGTTTATGAGCGCTGCACTCTGACTCCCGATTGCGCCCATAAATTGATCTTTGAAACAGACACGGTTGTTGGCCGCCCAGAAGAAGGCGAAGCCGGCGATCCAAAAGCTTTCATCACTTGGCTCGGCCACTCCCGCATTTCAGACTGGGTGAAGTTCTACTCAGACGGTGCCGGCACTTACCCGCCTTGGTACACGGCCGGTCAGGACATCAAGTCCATCCCAGGTCCTATCAGCAACAACATCAATAAAACATTGGGCGCTAAAAAGTGGACGATCAAGTACAAAGGTCGCTCAACAATGTACGGCGCTTTCGGCTGGTTCGCAGCTCGCTTGGCTCCTGCAGATGCAACAGGTGTGAATCACCAATGGATGCACGGAACGATCGGCTGGGGTGTTGATGAAGACAAAGCCATTGAAATCACTCGCGGCTTTTTCGTGAACTTGTTCTCAAATCCTGGTTCGCATGGTTGCACTCGCTTGGAAAACCGCTCAATTGCGTTCTTGCGCCAAATCTTGCCAGTGGGAACAGACGTTTACCGCGTTTATGCACGTGAATCCGTTCGTGAGAATACTCCGGTTCTTTCTCGTTATGTGAATGAACAAACGCCAGGCCGTTGGGATTACATCCTGTTGACGGATGGCGCGCAAAAAGTGAACGGCTTGACTGCGGATGCGGCAACAATCCGTGGCTCTGGCATTGCGATCATGAAAGACGTGAACTTCCTCGAAGAAGGAACGTTCAATTATGACCGTTATCCAAACGCCGTGGCTCCGGACTATTCTAAAAGCGCTTCTAGCGGCAAATCCGGCGATCGTTACCAAATCGACTCTGGCAAAGCTAAAGATGCCGCCAACACACACTTCCGTGGTTACTTCCTCGTCGATGAAGGCCGTTTCGTGGATTACCAACATCCGGATGAAGTGGCTGTCGCAGGCAAAGTAAAAGTCAGCGGTCTTCCGGACTTCAGAAACTCTGTCCCTGATTCTTTACGCACCACCGGCACGCACTACCCTCCGGCGATCAACTATAAAGGTCGCGACGGCGGAAACTAAATCTCAGCGTCAATCACGATTTCGATAAGCCCACAGTTTCAAAAGAACTGTGGGCTTTTTTGTTCATATGACGACCTATGTTTTTTTAATTTTTTGTTTTAATTCGTCAACTTTGCGATTCACAGTATCAGAGACTTGCTGCGGAGAGAACTTCCTATCCATCTCACGCATGAATTCAGAAACATTGCGTGTAGCTTCGTCTTTTTCCATGCCGAATTTCTGCTGAATAATACCGGCCAAAGCTTGGGCATTGCCTTTCGATTTGCGAATTTCGTCGTCTGTAAGTTCGCCCCATTTCTTTTTGATCTCACCGGATATCTCTTTAAATTTGCCTTCAAATATATCTCTGTTCATAAATCCCCCTTTTGTAACGGCCCATGGTAATGCCGAAATAGCACTGGGTTTTGACGTAAATTTCGCAGATCCGTAATCAAAAACTGATTCTCAACATCTATCATTTTTTTCAAGTCGATAAACCTAACCTCATATGAAAGGGAGTAATATGGAACCATCAACAAATGATCTTAAGAACGCAGCAGCTTCAGCAGGCAACTATGCCGGCGAAAAAGCACGCCAAGTAGCACACAATGTTTCAGACAAAGTTTCTGATAAAATTGATAAGTCACAGGCACGTATCGAAGACATCTACAACGCGGCAAGAGATCGCGCTGAAGACTACTACGACAACTCTGTTGATTTCGTGAAAAAGTATCCTGTGTCAACAGTCGCTGGCGCGGTTGCGATCGGCTTCGTTGCCGGTATGCTTCTTCGTCGTACAACAAGACACTAGTTTTATCACCCCTAAGCCCCGTTGAAAAACGGGGCTTTTCTCTTTTGAGGAGTTGCCATGCAATGGCTTAGCCTTTTATTTTCGTTTTTTCTCGGAAAATTTAACGTCGCTCGCGCCCCAAGCCTGAAGGATAGCGTGTCCTTTGTATTCGAAGAAGCGGCTTACCGTAGCCGCAAACCCGCCGTTCTGATTTTAGGTGGGCTCGGTTGTATTCTGCTCTTGTGTGGCGGCTTTTTTATGGGCCTTATTGACCTGACAACTCAAATGGATCGCGAAGGTTCCGTTCGCGCCACTGCCAGCGCCATCAGCGGTTTTGTCTTGGTAGCAATTGCCCTTGGGGTTTTCTTCTGGATCTTCACCCGCGCTTGGCCCGGTGCCCGCAATGTGAAGGCAAAAAAGGAGGAGAAGGAAATTCCCGCCAGTGGCCTTGAACAAGCCCTCACTCTCCTTGTGATGGACTTCATCAAAGAGCGAGAGCTGAAACGTGAAGAACGCCGCCATCCCCATATTCCACCGGTTTCAGAGACGAACGAACGCACTCCGCCGCCCCTCCACTAAATAAAAAAGTGCTTTACGTATCCTTCTTAGGAGGGTCATAATCTCTTCATGGTAAATTGGAACGTTAGTCCGACAATCGTGAATCTTGGCCCTCTTCAATTGCGCTGGTACGGTCTCATGTTTTTGGTGGGTTTTCTTATTGGCTACCAAAGCATGCGCAAAATCTGCACCTGGGAAAATAAACCCCTCGAAAAGTTAGACTCCCTTTTAACTCATATTTTCTTGGGCACCCTTATCGGCGCTCGCCTTGGGCACTGCCTATTTTATGAGCCGGGATACTACTTGAGCCATCCTTTGGACATTATCAAAATCTGGGAGGGCGGCCTTGCAAGCCATGGCGGTGGCATCGGGGTGTTGATTGGAATCTGGCTCTTTTCTCGCAAGAATAGAGAATTCCCGGTTATGTGGATCTTTGACCGTGTCGCAATCTTTACGGTTTTAACGGGAGCGTTCATCCGTATCGGAAACTTGATGAACTCAGAAATCATCGGACGCCCGACAGATGTTCCGTGGGCCTTCGTTTTTGAAAGAGTCGACAAACTCCCTCGTCACCCAACCCAGATTTACGAAAGCCTGTGCTACTTTGCGATCGCGCTTTTTGGCTGGCTGACGTATCGTAAGTACAAGGCGAAACTCCCTTCAGGGCGCGTGTTTGGCCTCACCCTTGCTTTGATCTTCTTAGCCCGCTTTACCATCGAATTTTTCAAAGAAAACCAAGAGGCCTTCGAATCTTCGATGACGATCAACATGGGTCAGTTACTGAGTGTTCCTTTCATTCTCGCGGGAATTTATTTTTATGTTCGTTCATTCCGCGAAGTTCCTGCAGAAAATACGAAGTCTGTAAAGAAACGATCAAAGTAATTCCACTCTTCTTCCAAAGTTCACAGACCTAGGTTGATTTTTTCCCGAAGATTTTTTTTCTTTCATTTTCTTCGGGAATTTTCCATAGAAATGTTGCTACAATAATTGCATCACTTAGAAAGTTAAGAATGCAAAACAACATAGCGACTAATACATCGGCGACTTCCGCTTCTAAAATTCTTCAGTCCTGCCTTTCCCGCTCCTGGGGCGGACTTGAGATGGTTGCCTATGAGAATGCACTTTCTTTGCGCGACAATAATACCGAATGCTTCACGCTTTGTTTCTCAGGAAGTCCCCTCGAAAAACATTTGCAAATGCAAGGACTCCCTACTCTGAGCCTTTCTCAGCGCAGCATTTTTGATTTTTTAAAAGTCCGCCACTTCATTCAAGAACATGGAATTAAAACCATTCTCGTTCAACATTTGAAGGATCTTCGTCTGCTTTCAATGGCGACGATGAACCACAATGACGTGAAAATGGTCGCGATCTCTCACACTTTTGTGAACGTAGATAAAAAAGATTTTATCCACCGCTGGACCTATAAGAAACTCTCCAAGCTGATTTGCCTCACCAGTCTTCACAAGCAAAATCTTTTAGAGCATCTGCCGCTGGACGAGCAGCAACTAGAAATCATCCCCAACTTTGTGGACACAGAACGCTTTAATCCCAAGAACCGTTCAGAGACTGTTCGAAAAAGCCTTGGCGCAAAGCCCGGCATTCCTCTGATTGGTATTGCCTCTCGTCTGGATCCACAAAAGGGTCAAGACACGGCTCTGGAAGCGATGGCTATTCTGAAACGCCAGAAGGTTCCTCTGCAACTTGTGATTGTCGGCGAAAACACGCTGAACGAAATGAATTACCTTGAAGTGCTGAAAAAGAAAACAGCGGAACTCGGCCTTGAAGACTGCGTCTCTTTCACCGGTTACCGTGCTGATATGGAAAACATCATGGCATCACTCGATGCCCTTGTAATGCCTTCGCACTGTGAAACTTTCGGCCGGGTTTTGATTGAAGCGATGGCTTCTAAAACTCCGATCATCGCGACTCGCGCAGGCGGTGTTCCCGACATCATCGACTCAGACCGCCTCGGCCTGCTCGTAAGTCCACAAAATCCAGAGGAGCTGGCGGTAGCAATGAAGAAGATTGCCAGCAATCCTGAGCTTCGTAATGGCCTTTCAGAAAGCGGTTACTTTAAGGTGCGCTCAACCTACGCTAAAGAGGTTGTCGAGAGCCGCCTGATGAATCTTTTAGAAGTTTAAAGCTTACTGCGGGTAAGCGACGACTTCGATATAGAACTTACCCTTTGCCGTCGTAAACGGCACACGCATCGACGCAGACCCCTCAGGACATTTCATCAACTGACCTGCACCATGAACAACCTTAGGAATGGTCATCGCCACACCAAACTGCGCCAAGTCGGGCTTCGCATTTCCGTAGATGATATTATTAATCTCGCCGACAGCATCTTGGTTTTCGGCATTAATATCTGTCTGCTCTTCCATCAACATGTTAGTGACAAGTTCAAGATAGCTGGGCTTATCAAAAGAAATACTCAGCTGTCCTTTGAAGTTCTGGCTGACGATATCGAGGATCGATGAAATCACCCCGGACATAGGCTCCTGGCAGCTTTTCATCTCAGGTTTTCCCATGGTGATTTGACTTACTTGAAACTGACCAAGCACCTTGAGCGTCGATGAGATAATCGCATTAATCACGCGCACGTCGACAGAGTAGCGGGAACTTTCGGGAGTTTCTTCTTCGGTGCCTCCAGAGAGGTCTTGAGTGAGAGCTAAGATCATTTCTTGCGGATCAAAGGGTTTGGCAAAAACCCTTCCGGTCTTTAAAGATTCCGGCAATTGCTCAATGGCCTGAGCACTCACAACGTAAAGATGTCCGTCTTTGGTGTTTTTCACAGAGCGAAAATTATTGGCAAAACCGCTTTCGACCATGCGAGGAACACTGGTATCGAGGATGATCGCATCGAATTTCTGATTAACAGCTTTTAAAGATGCCTGTGCACCGTCTTTGGCTGAGACCAAAGTCAATGCAATATCTTTCTTTCGGAGCTGTTCAGCCAGCTCCGCTTCGCCCAATGTTTTATGTATAGTTCCGTCATCAACAATAAGAACATAACGGCGATACTTTAAAGCTGTATTCATAACATCGATCTCACCCGCAATAAGCTGTTCGGTTGAGAACCGAGCATTATTCATACAAATTATTTTGACCGCGATTTAACCACCGCTGGTGTCTCAAGATTAGATACCAAATCGATTCTAGTGTTGCGGAGGATTTTCTTCTTGATAAGGAGAAGGATGTTTATCTTCTCCCTCTTCAAAGAAGATTCCACGGAAGGCCCGCAGGAAATCCTCGATCCGAGTCGAGGTTGTGTTGCTTGAATCTCGTGCACCTTGGGTATTAATAAGCCCCGAATTGAACGCCCGGTACATCTCGACAAACTCGCGGGCCACTGGCGCAGAAAGTCCGGTCTGCATCAAAATCTTTTCGCAATCGCGATCGCTGAGTTGCTGGTAACTGATTCTTTGCTCAAGAATGCGCGAGAGCAACACACACACTTCTGCCATGCTCACATCGCGAGGGCCCAAGATGCTACGCACGTTTTTACCGACAAAATTTCGGCCTAAAAGATGCTCCGTCGCAACCCGGGCAATATCCAAGGTCGCCACCATTGGGATTGGCAGATCCGCCTGCAAGGAAGCCATAATCATTTTATTCTGACGAATTGTCTGTACGAAGCTCAGCAAATTCTCCATAAAAAACGCCGGGCGCAGATGCATGATATTGCAAGACTCGAGCTGATTCAGGCGTTGCTCATGATCATGCAGATACTGAATCACTCCGGTCCCCATGGAGTGTTCTGCGCCGAAGCTTGAAAGGTTCACCACGTAGTGCAGCCCGGAATCACGGAGAGCTTTGTAGATGGACTCACTGAGTTTGCGATAGTGATTTCCCAGAGAATCCGTGCGGTAATCTGGTGGAATCATCACAAAGGCGGCATTGCAATCTTTGAAGCATTTGGTGAGAAAGCCCGTGTCACCGATTTCTCCGAGGTAAAGGTCTGCTCCGAGACGCTTAAAGCTTTCAAGGTTCTGGGCATTTCGTCCCACCACCCGCACCCGTTCACCTCGCTTCAGCAAAGCGTCCGCAATCTTACTTCCCACATTCCCTGAGGCACCCAGCAGAGCCAACATAAAACCTCCTAGCTTCTAGGTCTGAGCATATAGCGGAAGATTTCGAGAATCTCGTCACGAGACAGTGACGAGCAATAGACGGAATCAACACGACTTATGTCTTGAGCAAGTATTATGTTGCGAAATGAGATTTACACTCCGCCCTATTTTTAAGCTATAATAGAGGTATGAAGTACATCTACATTCTTGAAAATGAAGAGAAATTTCGAGATGAGATGATCGAAGCAATCAGGAAAATCGATCCTCAGTTGCTGATCCGTTACTTCGCATCCCTCGAAGAATTTTCAAAGTGGATCAAATTGGTCATGATGGAAGGAGCGGACGCTCTTCCCAAAGGCGGCACTGCGCCGGCTGGACAGTTAGAGCCCACGGGTGGCACCCACCAATTACCTCTCATCATTTCAAAAGACGAATTCCTTGGTGCCCGACACATGTCCCTGCTTCGAAAGACCAGGGACTTATTTATTAAAAAAGGCCTCTGCACCCAAGAAGACCCCACCTCCCTCGTTCTGACAAGCTTCGACAATCCTGATTTTGATATAAAGCTCGCCGAAGACCGCATCATCAACAACGTCATCTTTAAGCCGTTTGACAAACTCATTCTGCAACAGCATTTGGCATTTGCCATCGGCGGCCGTCATCCGGTGTCTTCATACTCCGTACACAATATGAAAACCACCGCGGCGATTGAGATGCTCAAAGAGGTTGAAATCGAAGCGCTCTCAGACATCGGCTTTATCAGTATCAGCAATCGTCCCCTGAAGGTCGGCGCCCTGGCGAAGTACTACAGTCCCGCATTCTTGTCGATTCAGCACCGAAGTATGATGGCTCTTTGTGTGAAGTGCGAACCGCATCCCGAGCGCAAAGACTTTTATCGTTGTGGTTTTACTTTCCTCGCGGCGGACACTTTTCAGATCACCAATATTCGCAAACAAGTGCGAGCAAAAGACGTAAAACCTTTTGCTTACGAGTGGATTGCTAAGTCGCAAAATGCCATGCCCGTTGAAATTGCCGTGATCACCTCCGAAGATCACCTCGGCCAGCACTTTAAAGACAGCGTCGATAAAAGCTTCGGAAATGTTCAAGTTCACCATTTTGCAACCCTGCAGGATTTCCTTTATACAGTGGATCCAGAGCTCGCTAAGAAAGACAAGCGTGACATTGACTTCAGTAAACGCCCTCATATTAAAAACACTCTGCACGCCATTGTCGCCGATCACACCCTTTTCGAAGGGAGCTTCAAAGAACGCTGGCAGACTGTGCTTGATACCGTGAAAGCAAAACTCAAAAAACCGGACACTCCATCGGGCCTGACCGAAGTTTTTGTTATTTCAAAACATCCTTATTCGGATCCTGAAGAACGCGCACTTGGTGAAGTGGTCCGTGATATTTTCTTTCAGCCGGTGGATCCGATCTACATGGCCAAGAAGCTTCTCGCCTTTATTCCCACCTTGCACCCGACCGAAGAAATGAAGATCGTGACCGTGGATCTGCACCACAAAGCCAAAGCCGCAAGTCCGATTGAAATCAGCGAATTCTCAGAGGCCGGCTTGGTGTTTAAGTATTATCGCCCCATCAGCACTGGGGCTTTCCGTGAGTTTGTTTTGTGGCTCCCCCATGAACTGGATACACCTGAGTTCCTAGCGACCTGCAATTACTGTGAAGAAAGCAAGGCCACCAAAGGCGAATACTTCAATCATTTCGTCTTTTTCGGTACGAATGATCACTACTTGAAGCATATCCGTCGCTGGATTCTTCAGAATCACGTTCACAGTAAAGAGAGCGAAAGCGCCTAAATGCCCGCCCCTTGCCGTTTCCGCTTAAGGGTGCTATCTTCAGGAGCATGAAGAAAGACGCCAAACTCCCGCACAAAGCCACTCCGAAAACCGCTATTTTTGCGAAAATGAAGGAGCATAAAATCAAGGTCACTCGCCAGCGCGAGAAGATCATTGATTGCTTGATGGCGGCTCCTCAACCACAAACAGCGGAGGAAATTATGGCGAAGCTCAAAAAGAGCAAAGATCCTGGAAAATGCGATCTCGTCACAATCTATCGCACGCTTCATCAGTTTGAAAAAATCAATTTAGTCCAAAAGAGCTTCTTCAGCGAGAACTCCGCTCAGTATTGCCTGAACGATCTCGACGACCATCACCACCATCATCACTTTCTGTGCAAGAAGTGCCAGAAGATCACCGAAATCGACTCATGCCTACTCGACGGTCAGTTAAAAGCCCTTGAGAAAAAAGGCTTCCGTGATATTTCCCATCGTTTGGAATTTTTCGGCGTTTGCCCTCAGTGCGCCGCTTAAACGATTAAATTCTAATTGCAAATATTTTGCATTTAAGATGAACTGGCGTAAATCTTCAACAAAGGATACGTCCGTGAAACCTTTCTTTGCGCTCCCGGCTTTATTTCTAGCCTGCTCTCTTTACGCTGCAGAAAAACATGAACATCGCGAACACGGGGCTCACGTCCATGGTTCCGCCGAGCTTTCAATTGCCTTTGATGGAACACAAGGAAAAATCGAATTCAAAAGTCCGAGCGAAAGCCTCTTCGGCTTTGAACACGCCGCAAAATCAGACGCCGACAAAAGAGCTGTCGAAGAGGCTTTTAAAAAATTCGAAGCCAACATCGCCGATATGATTAGTTTTGACAAAGTCCTCGCCTGCCAATTTACCAAAGACAAAATTGAAGTGGTCTTTGAAGGTAAAAACCACAGCGACACAACAGCCGCGTTCAGTGTGAAATGCGCGAAATCTCCAGTGGGCAGCAAGCTCGTCTTTAATATTCAAAAGCAGTTCCCAAAATTGAAAGACGTCGACGCTCAAATCATTGCTGATGCCGTTCAAAAAAGCGCCGAAATCCGCAGCAATGGAACCACAGTAGAACTTAAATAATTTTAATTCTCATTTTCGCCGAAAAGATTCACTGGCATTTAAGAGTGTTTTTGCTAAGCTAACTTCTGCAAAAACACGCCAGGGAGATTTTAATGAGCAAAACTAACGAGAAAATTATCGCAAAGTTGAACCAGATTTTGGAAATGGAAATCTCCGGAGTCGTTCGCTACCTTCACTACTCTTTTATGATCATGGGTCCTAATCGCATTCCTATTCAAAAATGGTTCCATGACCAAGCTCAAGAGGGCTACCAACACGCCACAATGGTTGGCGAGAAGATCACGGCCCTGGGCGGTCACCCGTCCTTGAACGTCTCTAAAGTTCCCGAGACGAAGACTCACGCGGTTCTTGATATTTTGAAAGAGAGCCTGGTGTTTGAAGAAAAAGCCATCGAGCTTTACTACGAGCTTTTGTCTGAAGTGAAAGAAGACATCGCACTGGAAGAAATGGTGCGCACCTTGATCCGCACTGAGACTGAGCATATTGATGAAGTGAAAAAGATGCTCGTCACGAAGAATAACTAGTTCCCGCACGAGAGATAGAGCCGGTGAAATAAACCCACATTCCTCTCGAAACGTGGGTTTTGTTTTTTTCGGGCCCGTACCCTGCCCCTTTTGGCTGAGCACGTTCGCCCCGTCGAGGAAAGCACGACGGCCATCCGTCCATGAGAACGGGGCCTCCTGAGCATCGTGCTCAGGAGGGAATGAAGACTTAAAGGCAAGTACTTGAATTGAAGGCTTGATTGCAAAGAGTCTTCTCATCAAATGGTCTATTATACGACCGGGGCGTCTTATAGACGATTCGCTCTAAAGGGTCCTAATGTACGAGAACCTGACGGCCTGGATGGCCGGCAGGAAGAGATGCGGAGCCAGCAGAAGCGGCGAAAACAATGCACCTTCAAAAAAACAAAACCCACATTCCTTCCGAAACGTGGGTTTTGTTATTATCCGACTCTCTCGGATTTTTAGCCAATAAGTTTCAGAGCCAGCTGGTTCATCTGATTTGCTTGCGCCAAAGTCGAAGTTCCTGCCTGCATCAAAATATTATTGCGAGTCATTTCCGAAGAAGCTTGAGCGACATCGGTATCACGAATACGTGAATTCGCCGCGCTTAAGTTCTCTATTGAAACGCCCAAGTTGTCCGCTGTTGAAGTCAAACGGTTTTGAATCGCCCCGAGATTTGCACGGTAGCCATTCACCGACGTTTGCGCATTGTCGAGTGCTTGCAGAGCCGTTTGCGCGCCCTCTTTCGTTGTGTAATCAAGCCCTGATAAACCTAAGGCATCGATTGTCGCAACGTTTTCAGAAGCATCGAAACTGATTCTGTCTTCCTCGGCATTATTGAAAATACCAACCTGGAAATCAAATTTTGGCGTGCTACCATCCAAGAGCTTCGTCGTACCCCATGTTGTCACAGAAGCGATACGCTGAATCTCAGATTTCAACTGTTGGGTTTCCTTATCCAAGAATCCACGCTCTGTTTTACCGACTGTATCGGAAGCCGCTTGGATTCCAAGTTCACGAAGACGAACGATGATATTGCCAATCTCGTTCAATCCACCCTCTGCAGTTTGCACCATGGAGATACCATCGTTTGTATTTCTTTGCGCTTGTCCCGCGGATCTGATTTGTGCTTTCAGATTTTCTGAAATCGCCAAGCCCGCAGCATCGTCAGCCGCTTTATTAATTCGACTGCCTGATGACAATTGCGCCATCGAGCTATTCAATAATCGCTGACTGCCAATCAAGTTTCTTTGCGCATTGATGGCTGCTATATTCGTTGTTACTCTCATCCCCATAGTATCATCCTCCCCTGAACTGCATGTGAACCTCCTTGGTATCGTTTGTATTCAGTCCATTAAAAAAGCGCAGCATCCTGGCTACGCTGATTTTGTGCTTAATATTTCGGGATTCCGATGTGCGACTGAACTCGGCTTGAGGAGAGAATTGCGGTAAATTTTTTGTCAAAGACAGAACTTGACCCGACTAATCAGTTCTATGATTATGCGGTCATGCGGATACTTAAGGAAATTAAGGCCACATTCAAAGAGTCCGGATTCAAAGGTGTCACCCGAAAATACGGGTGGAAACTTTTTCTAGCGGTCTTTGTTTATTATCTGATTCGGGATATCACTCTCTATATCGTGATTCCCTATCTCGTGTATCAAGGTTTTGCTGGACAGTCGTAGAGACGAATCAAACGCGCGCCAAAGTATGCGCCCGAGCGAGACAAACTCCATGGTGGATACGGCAAGAATTTTACTTCTGCACACTGTCCCTTTTGCACAACGGCCCAACGGCGATCTTCAGAAGAGGCCGTGAAAATTTCGCCGGTCTTTGCATCTTTCACTGCCACCGCAAATGAAAAGACTTGGTTTGCGGGCTTCGCCCCTTCCGTTGTCACCACGGCCAGCGGCGCTTCGACACGCTCAACGCCATAGACCTCACCGTCCACTGATTTTGAAAAGATGTACGGGTACCAATTCACTAAAACAAAAACGACAACACAGAGGCCGGCAACGACTAATAAACCAAGTAAAGCTTTTTTCATGGAGTTGAGTTTAACCCTTAATCCGGCGCAGCAATCAAGGAATTAAGAGGCCTTGGTCTTCATTTGTGGGATTTGACCTAGAATCTCCATGGAATACTCATCCAAAGAGAAATCGCAGTGACGACACTTCATCACGTAGTGACCTTTTTCGTTCGTATCCAAGAAGAGAACCGCATCCGGATGGTGCGGACACGTGAGAGATCCCGAGAATGAGTTCATGCGATCTTGCGGCGCCTGCACAAGTTCAAACACGATGTTCTGATCCCCTTCAAAGCCTTTGATCACACGCTCACCGAGACGATTCATTCCGAAGTTTTCCGTCTCGAGCACCGCTGCCACATCACAATCCACCAGGATCTGATCGGGCTCCGCCAAGTTCGTCAAGCGAGAAGCCAGCGGCAGTGGAGCGCCAATGGCGGTATAGCAACGGAAGAATTTTTTATTCCCATAGAAACCAACATTGGCATAGCCGACAGAGATTCCCATCCGAATCTGCATTTCTTTTTTCCAGTTCATCAAATAGAACTCGCGATCTGCTTGAAGTAAATCACGCACTTCCAGTGCTGCATAACAAGTTCGTTGCACAAAGTCCTTGTGATTGATCGGATCGTTGGCAAACGCGAGGATCCCGTCCCCTTGGAACTTATCAATCGTGAGGTCATACTTCAGGAACGTCGAAACCACGGTGTCCATAAAACGCGCGAGCACCTTGTCCACTTTTTGCTGATCGAGACGCACGACCCTCTCAGTCGAGCCTACGATATCGACGAAAATCGCACAGATCTGCGCACGATGAACACCCTTTTCAAGGTCAACGCGGCCTTCGCGGATCGCGCGTACGACCTGGGGGCTAAATTGCGAACTGAGAGTATTCAAGCGAACCGCTTCGCTGGTCTTTGCTTCAATCAAAGCGTCGCGATTGGCGATTTCAGATTTCAGCGCCATGCGCGAGTTGATTTCACGAATACGCAGTCCCTCGTTGAAGTGACGGATCAAGAAACAAACGATGATAGATCCGACTGTAAAGAAAGTATGAACGAAAATCGTTTTATAGTCCGAAATGCCCTGCGCTTTGGTCAGCACGATGGCGTAGTACGGAGAAAAAATCCCCGCTCCCAACATCACGAAACTGAGCCGATTAAACGGAATAAATGACAAACCGCCAATGGCAACGAGATTCAACCCCGCATAGTACGGAGTTGAGGCCTCCGGAATCATATAGATGATGGCATTGATACAGCCGGCCACTCCAATTCCGAAACCGACCGCGACCATTTGCGCGTGACTGAACACACGCACGCGGTCGATCATGTATTTTGCGCCAAAGCACATCGGAATCACCAGCAAACGGATCGCAAGAAAGGTCCACTTAAACTCAGGATAGAAAGTCAAATCCGCCAGCCAAAACACCATAAACAACGGAATCGCCATCCAGTGACAAATCACGTGGATCACAGAGCGAATTTCTTCCATCACCTCGAATTCTCGAAGCGCGCTCGTGGTTATTTCTGGTGGCAGGCTCTCTTCTCTCTGTCCCAAGCAGTCCTTACTTTTCAATCACCACAAAGAGGTTCACTCCGAGGGGTTCTTTTTCAACATAGACTTTCGAACCAAAGCCCTTAAACATTCTTTCAAGGTCTTCTTTCGAGCGATAAATCAGATTCCAGTCCAGCCACAGCTCCATAAACGGCGCACAGGGATTTTCAGTGCTGAAATTACCGATAATGAGTTTTCCGCCCGGCTTCAAACAAGCCAGCATCTTTTGCGCCGCCATTTGCGCCACAGGCTCTGTGAAATAATCAAAGAGACCGGCAGAGTACACGAGGTCGTAGTCCTTTTCAGGCAGACCCGCGGCGATCACGTTGCGGATCGCAAGATTTCTGAATTGGAATTTAAATCCTGATTTCACAAAGCGCTCAATCGAACCAATTTGCTTTTGCGCATGTTTTAAAGACTCTTCGTCCTGATCTAAGCACGTGAAGGACACATTACGTCCATAGCACTCGCGGTGATTTTGCAAGAAGAGCTGTTGTTCAACTGCAGGACCGCTGGCTACTGAAATAATCTTCATTGCCTCGCTTGCCGGATGCGCTTTCACCAACTGAGCGAGCTTGGCTTCAAGATATTCACCGCGGTTTTTCACCGCAACACCCGCCGGCTCATCAACAAAGTACTTATGCATACATTGATCAAACAAAGTACGCCCCGTCACTTCTGCACGATAGAGGTGATTCATCATTTCATAATCACCGGCATAGCCGCGGGGTTTGTAATAGGCGCGCGCCGCAAACGGAGCGCCGTAAATATAAGGTCCGATTTGTTCACGAATAAAATCCGTCGCAAGCTGCGTGTCTTCGGGGCTAAGACCCTTCAACATCGGCGGAACTTGGTTGTAGACATGCGGAACAACGCTGCCAATGTACTCACCCATGTTTTCAACGATGGTCATGCGGTACTCTGCGGCCTCTTGGGCATTATCAACCGGAGCGTCTTTTTCAAGCTGATCAATTTGCTCTTTGAGTTTTTGGAACCAGTCGCGAACCTGGAAAACGATCTGGCGGTAGTTTTCCGGCAGACGCTGAACTTTGGCGGCGTACTCGTTCTGTTTTTGTAAAACACCCGCAGTGAGCTCCAAAACTTTGATACGGTCGACCTTAAAAGGCTCCCCGACGGTTTCAAAGGCCCAAATGCTTTCACCATTTACGCTGGTGGGGTGCGCCTCATCACGCACTTTGCGAAGATGCAAAGTCTGAGTTTCTGTGCCGTCGAAGATAACCTTCGCGGTGCAGAACTCCTCTTTCGCGAACTGAGCTTGCAGGTTTTGATGGGCTTGATGATTCACCAGCGCCGCACAACCAAAGGTGCTCAGATTCAAAATTTCAACTTTTGTTCCCTGGAAGTCTAAAAAGCATTTTGCCGTATCAAGATGTAAACGATCCTGGCGAACGATTTTCTTACGTTTTCCCGTGCTTTCTTCATTAATGAAGAAGCCTTCTTGTTTCATTGCAGCAGACGATCGACTCATCGGTGGTTCTCCTTAAGCGTTTATCTGCGCTCTTGATCGGTTTATTTAGAACGGAGCAGTATCTATCGGACGTCTAGATCCTTCATAACACGTTGTTTAATGTACCCGGAATAACATCGGTATCTACGAATCACCTAGCCATTAGCCCCAGAGGGAAGCTACACTAAAGTGTTACTTGAAGTGAGGACTCTATGCTGGATGCACTACTAGCGGGAATCGGATGTCTCGCCATTGGAGGCGGACTCGGGTTCGCTTTCCGTAAATACATGAATTCATACACCATCAAGAAAGCCAAAGAAGAGGCTGCCGACATTCTTGATGAAGCACATGCTGCTGTTGAAATCCGCAACTTGGAAGAAAAAGAACGCGTTCAAGAAATCGAACTCGAGATGTGGTCTAAAGTTGAACCGGATATGTTAAAAGTCGAAGCGCGCATCGAAGAGATCCAAGAGATCGTCGATGAGAAAAAAGCCAAGTATGATGCTGCCCTTGCAGAGGAGCGCAAGAAAACTCAGGCTCACGAAAACGAAACGCGCCAGGCAGAAAAAGCGGTTCAGGCTCAAGAGGCCGAGCTGCAAAAAGTCCGCGCGCAGGAAAAAGAACTCAACACCGAGTTCACAAAACGTCTTTCGCAAAAGCTCAACACCACGGCTGAAGAAGTTAAAACCCAGATCGGTGAAATGCTTGAAAATGAAACTCGTCAGCGCCTACAAAAATGGGCTGAAGAGTACGAGGAAGAAACCAAAGAGCATGCTGAGACCAAAGCCAAACGTATTTTGGATGTGGCTCTTGATCGCTTTGCCCGCCCCTATTGCGCAGAACGTGGCATTGGTGCCGTCAACTTCCCGGACGCCAATGCTCGGAGACTTTTGGTGGATGCGGCCGGTGAAAACATTAAGACTCTGCAAGAGGTCTGCGGTTGCGACATTATCGTAGAGCCCGAAATGGAGATGGTCGGGGTTGCGGGCTTTGACCCGGTTCGCCGCGAACTCACCCGCCGCGTTTTAGAGCGCGTGCTTAAGGAAAAGAAGAATATAAATCCCGACTTCATTCGTAAAATTGCTGAGAACCAAAAGAAAGAACTCTTCCGTCAAATCAAGGCGGATGGGGATGCGATTGCTAAAGAACTTCGCCAGCAAGATCTTCATCCTGAAATTAAACAAATGATGGGAAGCTTGCGATATCGCTACTCTTTCACGCAAAATCAATACTTCCACTGCGGTGAAGTGGGCTGGCTCGCAGGGCTTCTTGCTTCAGAGCTCAAGTTGAATGTGAAGACCGCTCGTCGTGCGGGTTTATTGCATGATATCGGTAAATCCATGGACCATGCCGTTGATGGCGGCCATGCCGTGATCGGTGCTGACTTTATCGGCGCCCGCAACGAAGCGCCAGAAGTCGTGCACGCAGTTCGCGCCCATCACTACGATGAGCAGCCCTCAACCGATCATGCATTCCTGGTGATTGCAGCCGATGCGATCTCAGGGGCTCGTCCAGGCGCCCGTCGCTCGACGATTGAGTCCTATAATCAAAAAGTGACTGAGCTCCAAGATATCGCCCGCAGCTTTGAAGGTGTGACGGATTGTTATGTTTTGAACGGCGGCCGCGAGATCCGCGTGATGGCCAATAGCCGCAAGGTGGATGATACTCAGATTCTAAACTTGGGTCGCAAAATCGCGACAAAAATTGAAGAAGAATGTAATTATCCGGGCCAAATTAAAGTGGTTGTCGTGCGCGAGACTATTGTATCTGAAAGCACAAAGGCGCATAATTAACCTACATGAAGTTCCTAGGTCGGAAGAGCCTTACAGCAAAGCACTTCAAACACCTGAGGAACGTAAAGGGAGCGAACCAGCTCCCTTTTTCTTTTCCGAAAAGGTACCAGGTCGCTTTTCAGAATTGACTTCCAAATATCGAATCAAAGTTTGTGCGACAAGAGCAACTCCTTGGTTCGCTCAATGGCTTGCTTTGTCGAATCGATTTGATCCTGCGGGGCCTTGACCTCAAGACGGAGTTTTAAGGCTTTCTCGAAGCATGCTAGAGCTTCAGCGTAGCGTTTTTGATCAAAAAGGTTCTTTCCCTGATGCTGGAGCGCGAAAGGATAAAAGTATTTCAGATCTTCTCGCTGTGATAGCTGAAGACACTCTTCAAAGAGTTCATTACTCTCAGCAAAATTCTTTTGTTCTTGGTAAACGTGCGCGAGACGGATTTTCTGCTGAAGCTCAGAGGCTGCCCCCAAATTTTTTTCGGCAATGATCTCGAGTGCTTTTTTTAACATTAACTCAGCTTCATCAAAGCGATCCGCAGAACGCAGGTTCACTCCTAACTCCCCCATCGCGCGGACTATTTCTTTAGGATCCTGAAGCGTTTTTAAATGGTCGTGCTGAAACTGAATGTACTCGTTCAAATGCGCTAGATCCTGCGGGCGAAACCGCAGGTTTAAATCCAAATAGAACTCAGGCTTTTTCACTTATAACTCCCAATAAAAAACCCCGAGTCGCCCCGGGGTTTTCATCTCACACTGTTCTTTTCAATTAGCCGTGAGTGGCGTGGTATTGCTCTTCAGAGAAGTCATCCACGAGGATCGCGTCGTAGCGAACGTTGTCAGACTGTTGGATGAGTTTGTATTCATCCTCAGAGATCACGTTTTTAGCGCGAGCATCGTCAAGCAACATTGCCGTTTTCTTCTTCGGAAGAAGCCCGTCGCGAATGGCTTTCTTGATTTTCTTCTCAGCCGCTTCCGCTTTCAAAGTGATGCTGAAAGCATTTTCAAGGCGGTGCAACTGCTCGCCTTCTTTCGTTGGCAAGAAGATCCCTTGAGTCAAACGATCGCGCACAGAACCGTCTTTCAACATGCTGCTAGCAATCGCGTGGCTCCAGCCGTCAGAAGCTTGGGAACCGATCGAGTTGATACGTGACCAAGAACCGATCCAGCCCTTCACAAACCAGCGAAGACCTGGGATTTTCAAGTTATCAAACAATCCATCGAAACCTTTTTGGATTTCAGCCATGCAAAGTTTCAGATTGTAATGCACGAATGCCAAGTCTTCCTCACGACGGCCTTCAGCTTCGAATCTGCGCAACACAGAAGTCGCCATGTACATATAAGCCAAGATGTCGGCGAAACGACCGGTGATTTTCTCACGGAGTTTCAGCTCACCACCCAAAGCCGCCATCGAGATGTCAGCCATGATTGCATAAGTCGCTGAAGCCCATTGCAAACGGCGGAAGTAACGGCGCATTTGCGGATGGCAGCTTGGCGAACCAGCGATATAACCACGAGTCACACTCAAACCGATACTGCGGCAAAGGTTGCGCACAACGTGACCCACGTGACCCCAGAATGCCGTATCGAAGGCTTGCAAGTCTTTCGCGTCCATGGCTTTCACTTCAGTGTAAGCATATGGATGAGCACGAAGAGCCCCTTGACCGAAGACGATCAAAGTACGAGTCATAATGTTCGCACCTTCCACCGTGATACCGATGGGAGTTGCGATATAGATTTCAGCCAGCAAGTTACGGGGACCTAAAGAAATACCCGCGCCGCCCATGATATCCATCGCGTCGTTGATCCCTTTACGGCCCATTTCAGTCGAGTAATATTTTTGGATTGCCGTGATCACGGAAGGCTTCAAACCTTTATCCAAAGCGCCCAGTGTATAACGTCTCATTGATTCCAACATATAAGTCGCCGCACCCAAACGTGCCAAAGGCTCTTCAACCCCTTCAAACTTACCGATGGAAAGACCGAATTGACGACGAACCACTGCATGCGCACTGACTACGCGAGAAGCAAGTTTCGCGCCGCCTGTTGCTTGAGCTGGCAAGCTGATACCGCGGCCGGCAGCTAAACACTCCGTGAGCATCAACCAACCTTTACCGCAACCATCTTTACCACCCACAACGGCGTCGAGTGGAACCACCACGTCTTTACCTTGAGTCGGACAGTTGTAGAACGGAGTTCCGAGAGGATCATGACGACGGCCGATCACAACGCCTGGAGTTTTAGACGGGATCAACGCGCAAGTAATACCGATGTCCTCACCCATGCCCAAGAGATTTTCAGGGTCACGCAGACGGAATGCCAAACCGATGCAAGTTGAAATCGCCGCAAGAGTGATCCAACGTTTGTTCCAGTTAAGTTTAATGTAGAGCTTGCCATCAGTGCCTTTAAACACCACACCACTTGAAGTGATAGAACCGGCATCAGAACCCGCTGTTGGCTCAGTTAGTCCAAAGCAAGGAATCTCTTCACCTGAAGCCAAGCGCGGAAGATAGTACTTCTTTTGCTCATCAGTTCCGTAGTGAACAAGCAACTCTGCAGGGCCCAACGAGTTTGGCACCATCACCGTGATTGCTGTCGAAAGCGAGCGAGAAGAAACTTTCATGATCACTTCAGAGTGCGCGAGAGCCGAAAAGCCCAAGCCGCCGTATTCTTTTGGAATGATCATACCCAAGAATTTTTGTTTTTTAATGTAATCAAAAGCTTCGTCAGAAAGCTTACGAGATTTCCAGATCTCCCAGTGATCCAACTTTTTGCAAAGCTCTTCCACCGGGCCGTTCATGAAAGCTTGCTCTTCGGCTGTCAGATTTGGATAAGCCTCTTGCATGAGCTTGTCGAAATCCGGCTTTCCAGAGAAAAGATCTTTTTCAACCCAAACAGTCCCAGCGTCGATCGCTGCGCGCTCTGTCTCGGAGATCTTAGGCAAGAAGCCCAACTTATCCATCATGTTCATCACAGGCTTCGTCACAAGAGCTGCACGAAGCGGCTTGATGTTGAAGATCGCCATGATGACGACGTAAACACCGAGCAACCACATTGGCGCACCAAAACCGAAGAGAATCACAGCAACTGCGATCGTCCAAACGATGAGCGGGCTACCTAAAAATCCGATTGCGAGAAGACCGACAAGAGAACCGAGAACGGCCCACCATGGGCACGTCAAAAAAAGACCATGAATGCTTTCCACGTTGCAACTCCTTTTGCTAACGTTTCAATTACACGCTGGTTTTTAAAGAAGGGCAAATAAAAAAGCCCCCGTACAAGACGGAGGCTTTTCAAACATTAAGCAATTTTCAAGAATACGAGAATTACTTAGTTTCTGCTGCTGGAGTCGCTGCAGGTGCTTCAGCCGCTGGAGCTGCGCCTTCAGCTGGAGCCGCTTGACCTTCAGCAGGAGCTGCTGGAGCTGCCATTTGCTCTTGTGCTGCTGGAGTTGCGTTTTCAGCAGGAGTGTTTTTTGAGCAAGTGAAGCCAGTAGTGAAAGACAATGCAAGCAATGCTGCTACAACGATTGATTTCATGTTGTGTAATCCCCTTTTAAATTAATACCTATCGCTATTACGCAGATCGGCAATTGTTAATGAACTAGTAATTCAATACCTTAGTCCACATAAATTGCACGAACCGTCACAGTTTTGCAATAAAATTATTTCTGGCAATTCGAGCACCAGTAGGTCGATCTTCCGCCTAAAATTTGAGCAGAAATAGGTGTGCCACAAACAACACACTTTTCACCTTTACGATCGTAGACTTTAAATCTTTGCTGAAAATATCCGCTTTCTCCGCTGAACTGCTCGTAGTCACTAATACTCGAACCGCCGGCTGCGATTGATTCGAGCAAAACTTCTTTGATCGCACTCACAAGCTTGTCGCACTTTTCTCGACTGACTTTCAACGCCTGAGTCTTTGGGCGAATCCCCGCTCTAAAAAGAGCTTCACTGGCGTAGATGTTGCCGACGCCGACAACGATTTTCTGATCCATGATCGCGACTTTCACCGCAACGGCTTTGCCGCGGAATTTTTGCCACAGCACTTCTCCGGTGAAAGCCTCTGAGAGAGGCTCGTAGCCAAGAATTTTTAATTTCGGATGTTTCGCTTCGTCGCCAACCGCAACGAAGTCAAAAATTCCAAAGCGGCGCGGATCACGATAGGCCAAGCGAAGACCGCCTGCGAAGTGCAGGTAAATGTGATCATGCAAACGCTCATCACCAGGAATTGCCAACCGCCATGTCCCGGTCATACCTAGATGCGAAAGCAAACTGCCTTTCGGCGTGCGCAACAACAAATACTTCGCACGACGTTCCACCGAAGTGATTTTTTGCCCGACAAGACTTTGCACTTTCTTAACGGGAATAGGATCACGCAAATCCTTGCGCATGAGCTCGATCTTGGTGATCTCAGGTTTTTTCTTAAGAATCTCTTCAAGACCTTTACGGACGGTCTCAACCTCTGGAAGTTCTGGCATATGGAACGTGTGTAGTTGAAAGCGTTCCACCTTACAAGCTCAATAAGGGCGTTTCATGAATGATTCTCGTAGGAGAATTTTCCAAAGTTCCGCGTTTAACCACAGGACGTTTGAAAAATGTCTGAAAAAATGCTCTTATGTCCCCTCAAATTACGAGGGATTCCGATGGCTTCCATTGCTGACCATATCGAAAACGCGTTTGACCTTAGTTATACCGACTATCCAAAGTTTCCGGCAACGGAGATCAAAACCATCGGCATCTTGGGTGGCGGCACCGCAGGTTACTTGGCGGCTTTAGCTCTGACAAAGTTGCATCCTCAGATCAAAACTTCGGTGATCGAATCCAGCAAAATCCCGGTGATCGGCGTTGGCGAATCCACAACCACGGAGATCGTCCCCTTTTTGCATCGCACATTGGGAATTGATCCCATGGCTTTCTTCCGCGAGGTCGAACCGACTCTCAAGCTTGGGATCAAGTTTGATTGGGGTGCTCCAGGAGATTATCACTTTAATTTTAATTTCTTTGCCGGTCACCATCAGGAATCCTATTACTACGAAGACTCCATCAATAACGCCAACTGGGCGTCAGTGCTGATGGACCATAATAAAATCCCCGTTTTGCGCGACAAAGACGGTTCTTTGGTTTCTTTATTGCAAAGTATTCCTTTTTCTTACCACATCGATAATAAAAATCTGATTCGCTTTTTAAATAAAACTCTGAGGCAGCGCCAGATTCCAATCATCGATGCCGAAGTGGTCAAGGTGAACCAGGATGAAAACGAATTCGTCTCTTCACTTGAGACCGATGATGGTCAAAAACTTTCTTTTGATCTCTATATCGATTGCTCGGGCTTCCGCTCACGGGTTCTTGGTCAGGCCCTTAAGACTGAATTTCTACCTTTCAACTCTACTCTGATCAATAACCGCGCGTTGACTTTTGATACTCCTAATAATGATGTGATCGGGCCCTTCACTCGCTGCTCGACGATGAACAACGGCTGGTGCTGGACGATTCCGATGCGCCAAGAAAACCATCATGGTTACGTGCATTCGAATTTGTATTGTGATGAAGAAACCGCGTTGAAAGAAGTGCGCGCGAAGTTTGGTCCGATTGAAAAATACAAAATGGTGGAGTTCCGTTCTGGCCGCCACAAGCAAGCTTGGAATAAAAACGTCTTTGGGCTGGGCAATGCTTACGGCTTTGTCGAGCCTCTTGAGTCCACGGCGATTCAAACGGCGGTTCATAGCATTATGACTTTATGCCGTCTTATGCCGAACAATCACCAAGACCGTGCCTCGATTGCGGCCCTCAACCAGGAAATTGCAGTGACGTGGGACACCTTCCGCTGGTTCCTTGGTATTCACTACAAATACAACAAGCAGCTCGACACTCCTTACTGGCAATGGTGTCGCGAAAACACCAACATCGGTGATGCGCAGCTGATCGTAGATCTCTTCCATCAACGTCCGCCACTCTCCTCGAGCAATCTGGGGACGAACTCTCCGTTCACGGCTTTAGAAGCCATGGTCTTTAACAGCAATAGCTACGACACGCTTTTGTACGGCCAAAAAGTGGCAAAGCCCGTAAAGCCAAAGATGTCCAAAGAAGAATACCTGAGCCGCACGTACTCATATCAAGAACTGACAAAGAGCGCTTTGACTCTGCACGAGCTCTTTAAACAAGATTATCTCTTCACCGAAGGTTTATTGGAGCAACTTTTTGATGATCCCGATACATGGATCGTCGAGACTGAGGCCTAAATCACAAGGGCCAGGTTTTGATGTTTCACGTGACAAACCCGGCAAGAGATAACAAGCTATATTTAATCGAATATGTGAACTGGGTTTTGTTCGATTTCATCGAGCAAAAGTTTTTCAAATGGTAGGGTCGCCATTTTCAATGGAAGCCCTATGTCCGATACTATAAATGATCGTCCTGTTTTCACTCAAGTCATTCAAAAAATAAGAAAGGCCGGTAAAATGAAAATAAACTTCGCCGTTGTCATTCCATTTTTTTTATTTTTAAGTTCGCAAACCCTTGCTCAAGCGACTGACGAAACTCAGACTCAAAAACAAAAAGACTATCACTTCACAATCAAGAGTGCCGCCAAAAAAGAGCCTGCCACCGCGGTTTTGAAGCTCACCGAGAAAAAAGACTTTGTTTATCTTTACTTTGAAGGCTCCGCACTTCAGAGTGGCAAATACAAACTGCTCAAAGCAGAGAGCTGCGCAGCTTTAAAAAAACAGCTTCGCGCCAAAAAGCCACTGGAAGAATCAGATGAACTCTATTCATTTGAAACAAAGTACGGCAATATTTCTGGCGAACGAAATCTGCCTGCTAAAAATTTTCAAGAAATGGGCATCGGCCACATAGGCATTGCGATCGTCAAAATTGAAAATAAAAATAATATTATTATCTCATGTGTTAATTAGCACTTAAGATCTATTTGAACAAAAATTTAAGGGTGTGGGATTTTTCTCATAGTTTTTGGAAAGTAGGGTCGCTTTCCCAGGAGACACTCTGAGGAGAAGCTATGCCTATAAAAGTTGGTCTGTTTGGCTTTGGCAGAACCGGTGCCATTGTTGCAAAAGAAATCACCATGGATCCGGGCCTCTCGCTGGAGTGGGTTTGCCGAAAATCTCCGCCACAAGACTCCCCTTATGCCAGCCAAGTTCTAGGCTATGCTGACAACTTCGCCCCGTTTGTTTCGGTGGATGCGCTGAACGAAAATTTCTTAAAATCTCACCCCGTAGACCTCATCATTGATTTTTCTTCCTCTGCAAATGCAAAATCCTATGACAAAATCGCTCGTCTCGGAATCAAATTAGTCAGCGCTATTTCTAATTACAAAGAAGAAGAATTCGCTTTGGTGAAAGAAGCCAGCCAGAAAACTTCGGTGCTTTACTCTCCGAATATCACTCTGGGCATAAACTGGCTAATCATGGCGTCGAAGATGCTTAGAAAGATCATTCCGCACGCCGATGTTGAAGTCGTCGAAGAACACTTCCGCGCCAAAAAAGACATTTCCGGTACGGCCTTGAAACTGGCCAGACAATTGGAGCTTGATCCGAAAGAACACGTCAATTCCATTCGTGTCGGCGGCATCGTCGGTAAGCACGAAGTTATTTTCGGCTTACCACACCAAACAATTCGCCTGGTCCATGAAAGCGTCAATCGTGCGGCTTTTGGAACCGGGGCGATTTTTGCCGCCAAATGGTTAAAGAATCAAACCCACGGTTTTTACACTATGGAGAATGTTTTAAAGGAAACTTTCTACAATAAAATGCACGAGGTCACTTATTAAGGTTTGTATTTCCAGAGGTCATACAGCCAACCCTTGGTGTTATTAGCGTCGTAACCCTTGCCACCATAAAGCCACAAGTTATTGGAGCTATCCATCCACGACATTTGATACCAGCGGGTGCCCGGCGTGTTGCTGGCACTAAAGCTTCCTTGCGAACTCGCCGTGCCGAATTGCTCTGCAAGGTTGCTTCCGGTCACCCAAGTCCATTGACCGTTGCTTGGATCAAACTTCCAAAGGTCATTCAGCACATTGATGTTTCCACCAGTGCTGTCCCATCCCCAGCCGCCAAAGAGCCAAATCTTACCACTGCTGTCGATCCCTCCACGCACGGACCAACGGCAGCCCGGCAAATTACTTGTACTGCCAGTCCCTTTCGTGCCATAGGTTCCACTCACTCCACTAAACTTCGAACCAGAAACCCAGGTCCAGTTCGTGCCGTCGAACTTCCAAAGATCACAGAGGAAGTCATCAACGTTATTGGCATCAACTCCGCCGCCGCCAAAAATCCAAATATTTCCCGCACTGTCGACCCCACCAAAGGACTCTTCACGTCCGCCGGGAACATTCGAACCCGCAGCAACACCTTTCGTCCCATAGGTCGGACCAGATGTCGCAATGGTCTTCCCCCCGGAAACCCAGGTCCACTGAGTCCCGTTAAATTTCCAGAGGTCATTTAAGTGACCATAGTTCGGTGTGGACGCGGAATCATACCCCGCTCCGCCAAACAGCCATAAATTTCCCGAAGCATCTTTCCAGTAACTCATACTATTGCGCGCCCCTGGAGTGTTCGATGCCGCGGCGGTTCCTTTGGTACCGTATGTTCCTTTTGACAAATAAGTTTTTGAACCAGTCACCCACGTCCACTGACTGTTGGTGGGATTAAATTTCCACATGTCATTCAATTCGCCCCAATTGTTTGCAGAGTCATTCCCATAGCCGCCAAAAATCCAAATCATGCCTGAGGCATCCATCCACGCCGCCGCCAGCCCGCGCCCGCCGGGGGAGTACGCAGTTCCCGCAACCCCTTTTGAGCCAAAAACTCCCTGCCACGAAGGATAGCCATCACCAAAAAGCATGGTCCATTTTCCATTCGCTGGTTCGTATTTCCAAATATCATTAAAAGGTCCCGACCCACCTTGAGGACTCACCCCGTAACCACCAAAGAGGTAAAGGTTTCCTGAAGCATCTTGAAAAGTCGAAGCTCCATAACGAGCCCCCGGAAGATTGGTGGTACTGCCAACACCTAAGGTTCCGGGAACAATATTCGACGTGGAGTCCTTAGGCCCCGAAACCCAAGTCCATTGCAAGTTACTAGGATCAAAACTCCAAAGGTCTGAAAGATAACCTTGATTGTCGGAGTTTTTATCCATCCAACCCCAGCCACCAAAAAAGAAAAATTTGCCAGTCACCGGCTGAACCCACATCATTGGAAAAACCCGCGTGCTCGGAAGATTGCTGGTACTACCGACGCCCTGAGTGCCATAAGTTCCGGACATGGGATCATATGTTTCTAGAGACTGCGAGCCAGAAATCCAAGCCCATTGCCCGGTGGAAGGATTAAACTTCCAGAGATCATTGCTCGCCCCGGAGTTTCCACCAGTGTCGAAAGAAAGACCCGAGAACAGCCATAAGTTTCCGGCGGCATCCGTTTTACCGACGGCGGATTTTTTTGCCCCCGGCGTATTCGCAGCAGCGGCAGTGCCTTTCGTTCCAAACGTCGGCACCCCGGACACCGAGCTACTCCCTGCAACCCAAGTCCACTTCCCCGAGGAGATTTCGTACTTCCACATGTCGTTAAGAAAACCGCTGGTGCCACTAGCGTCGGTCCCCTCGCCTCCAAAAACCCAGAGGTTACCGATCTTATCAGCCCAAGTGACGTACTCTATCCGCGGCCCCGGATTGTTGCTGGTACTCCCAGTCCCTTTCGTACCATAGGCCGCTGGCATATCCGCCTGCTGGTAACCGCTCATCCAAGTCCACTGACCTGTCGTGATGTCGTATTTCCAAAGATCCGAGAGATTGCCGAAACCACCGACGCAGTCCAGACCGACGCCGCCAAAGAGCCAAAGATTGCCGGAGGCATCGACCATGCCATTGTCACCTTGATTCGCGCGCCCCCCGGGCACATTGCCAGCGGCGGCAACTCCTTGCGTGCCGCAAGTGCCGCCTTGCCCGTACCACTTGTCACCGCTCATCCACGTCCACTCAAGTGTTGTCGGGTTAAAACGCCATAGATCATTCAAACTTCCGTAACCATGACCAAGCTCATCGCCGCCCCAACCACCAAAGAGCCAAAGATTGCCCGAGTTATCAACCCAGCTGACCGAACCCACGCGCGAACCTGGAAAGTTCGCCGTACTTGGAACACCTTTGGTTCCGTAATTACCACCTTGCTCAACATACGGATAACCGGCCACGAAGGTCCACTTGCCGGTCGAAGGTTCATATTTCCAAAGGTCACTGTTATGACCGGTATTTCCGAACCATGGGTCTCCGTCATCATAACCGTCACCGCCGAAGAGCCAAAAATTTCCGGAGTTATCAACCCACGTGACAGAGTCGGTCCGCGCGCCAGGCCCCGCATTGGTGCTCGCAACTCCCAGACTCCCGTGGCTAAATTGATCGTTGGTTTTGGAACCGCCAACCCAAGCCCATCCATTCGTGGCGCTTTGCTGTGCTTTCCAAAAGGCAAAAGGAATCACTTGTCCCATAACGGGATGCTGCCCAACTATAAGCAAACAAATACTGATTGTTAGCCATAATTTAGTGATTCTCATTCCTTATTTATCGGCATATCTGTTCCCTAAAAGGAGCAAAATACGTTTTTTGTTAATTTTTTCTTTAAGGCGCGGCCGCCCCGAGACAACTGAAACGCCCATGAGTGTCCATCAGTACACGCTCTCCGTCGACTGATGTTTGTTTCATATAGTTTCTCAGAAAACGAACCGAAGGATTATCTATGCAGACCTTCAAACGGCGTCTCATTCAGGCTAGCAGTGTGATTTTGGCTGTGGCAGCGGCTATTGCTGGATTTTACGCGTATCAAAATTACACACGCAAAACGCAAAACGAAGAAATGCTTCGCAACTACAAACATCGCGAAGAACAGCAGCACAAGTTTAACGAAGTGATGAGAGCTCACCGCGAGCGAGCTCTCATTAGAAAACCGAAGTCACCAACTCACCCCTCTAAGGCGCCTGAGTCACCTTAGACCCCGGCATTTTTTTAGGAGCTTTATCATCTTCTGTAAAGCGTCCAGTTTCTGAGGAGTGTTGAGCCACGCGATTTTTCTGATGTTGCTCTTTTAAGTCCCCATCGTACTTTTTACTTGTCTGACTAAAGCCTTTGTTTTTGTTGTGACCACGAGACATAGAGTCCTCCTTGTTAGTAACACATGCTTGCGCCCGTCGCAGGACTGCAGCCGTTCCAACTGCTTTGCTGACAGAAAGAGTTTTGCGGAGTAGACCATTCGCCGTCTTTCATGCAACTTTTCCAATAACTGCTATTCACGTTGGAAGCTTGAGCTGCAAAATCTTTATTGATACTAACTAACAAGTCGCGAGCTTGTGCTTCTGACATATCTAGTTTTGCAGCCATTTGCCGAATCCCTTCGACTGAAGGCAAATCATGTTTCGCAATAGCTTTTAAGTCTGATTTACCAAGACCGATAGATTTAAATGAGGACATACCTTGTGCTGGCAGACCGGCAAAAGCCTTCTGAATTTTTTTAGCAACATCAAGACTGACACCGTGTTTGTCGGCAAATTTTTGTGCATCCGAGTTCGCAGCTGTTGCCTCTAAGTCAACACTCCAATAGCCATAGCCATATCTGTCTCCATAGTAACCGCCATTGTAGTAGCCATCATCATAGTATCCACCGTGATAGTGACGATGATGGTGATGGCGATCATAGTAACGGCCAATACCGATACCTACTCCCACCCCGATAGCGCCGGCGACAACCTCCCCGGTACGGCAGCTGACTAAAACTTGAGAGCCCAGAATTAATGCAAGAACAATTAATTTTTTCATTTCAAATCCCTCCTTGAGAGTCACGGGTTCCTTTGGGAAAACCTTAGCACTTTCCGGGAGCACGACCGAATGGTCTTATATTCCACGAGCTTGGCCTAAACACGCGAAAAAATCTCTGCCGAGCGGCAAAGTGGCCTTTATTTCAAGTAGTTTTTGAAAAGCGGAGTATAGATATCGCTGCGCGGATCGATACGGATTTCTGCTTCCGCGGATGCTTCAGAGAATTGAATTTGTGAGCTTGTTAAAACTGCAAGCGGAGTTCTTTCGCGGGCTTCGCCCATACAGAGAACTGCCGCCGCCGCCAGCGAGTCCGCGACATCCACGTGGGTGAACTTCAGCGGTTTGCCAAAGATATCTTTCTCTCCGACAAGGGACACAACACCTTTAAATCCCCAGTGTGCGAGCGAAAATCCGGTGACCCCTTTGCGAAGCGGCATCGAGTGGGAATCCGTCAGAAGAATGCCGAAATCTTTAAGGCGAAATTTGTTTTTAAAATGGCGGCCGATGGACTCAGCACTGACAAAGGGCTTTTCCGGATACAGAATATATCCACCCGACTCGCTATTGGATTCATCAATCCCAGAAGATGGAATCAAAACTCCGTGCTTAATGGTGAGCTCCGTCCCGAAACCACCTTCACATAAATAGTGATCGGCCTCTTTCTGAATCAGAGCCTTTTTCGCAATACTTTCTTTCGCAACGATTCGCCCTTCGGCGAGTGAGATGATTTTCGAAGTGATCGCAAGCACTGTTCCTTCAAGTGATTCCCCTGCAAGACTCTTTTCAAGAAACTCGAAAAGATTTTCCCCGGGATGATAAACGCCGGTGCTTAAAGCGAAGGTGCGAAGTTCTGATTTACGAGTCATTTCTCCATTCTAGTGGAATTCACGGGAGCTATTCAAGCTCCCAGAGCCAGTGAGCCAAGAGATTTTCAAATTCGCTCAGATTTGCGCCACCCTTGAGCCAAATTCTTTTGGGGGCATTGCTTTGAAACTCTCCAGGGATAAAATCAACGAACGTCCCTTCGCGCACCACTTGGCTTGTCACCGAAACAACATTATCCCAGCCTGTGCCGCGCAACCAGGCTCTTAATTCACTGAGGAGTTTATCTCCAACGAGGGGGTTGCTGTTTGAAACACGGATGATACCGACTTTTGCCATGACTTTAAACCTCTTCACCTAAGTTTCAATCAGTGTAAAAAGAAAACACACCCAAGTGGTTGCTGGCTTGTCAGGAATTGTAACAAATTGTAATCGAGCTAAAACACCCGGGATTCCAAGAGGTTGACATTCCCCTTGGCGGCCCTCATTCTCATTTAATGAGGACCTGAATGATGCCGCAATATAAGCACCTCAAATATGATCCTGCACTCCTGATTCCAAAGCCATACTATGGCGATCCCAAAGGGTCTTTCGTTGTGAGTTCTTCACAAATGGAAATCGCGCTACAAAAGTCCTCGGTTGCAAAAGAGCTTCTTGCCGAGGTTTGGTTCAGCATCGCAACAGCGGGCCCACCCGGCCATGTTCATGGCGGATGTCAGGCTGCGGTGCTAGATGAGATGATGGGTTCCACCGGCTGGCATCATGGCTATCCCGTCGTCGCTGCAAAAATCGAAGTGGAGTTTTTAGAAATGGTCCCCGTGAATGCGCAGTATTCATTACGTGGCCGAATCACCTCCGTTGAAAATCGTAAGATCTATATCGAAGCGGAGCTTTTTGATAAAATGAAAACCTACGCGCGCTCCAAGGGACTTTTTATCACGCTCACAGAAGAACAAAAGCAAGACCTCGCTCGCAAAATGAAGACAAGCCAATAAATACTTGTCTTGAGAGTCCAGAATGCCGAGGTCATCAGCAAAATAACGCTACCGAGTTGCACAAATTCTTGCTCCTAAGGTAAAAATCCCCTCAAATAAATTCTTTAAGAGTAAAAACGAGGTTCTTCGATGAAACGTGTTTTGATGGCAATGGTTGCGCTCAACTTGGTCGCCTGCGCGAGTTATTTTAAAAGAAAAGAATGTGAATCCACCAACTGGTTTGAGCACGGAAAATCCGTCGCACTTCGTGGCGAATGGCTGAACTCCGACCAGCTCGTCAACGAGTGTCGCAAAGTCGATGCCGATATTCAGGAGTCTCAACTCGATCAGGGTTTCAAAAACGGCATGCAACGCTACTGCACTCCGGACAATAGCTACAAGACCGGCAAAGACGGAGACCTTTTCTCGCGTGATTTATGCGAAGGTCCTGAGATCAGCGTTCTCTTGCAAAGCTATCGTAGAGGTGTCACCGACTACTGCGCAAAAACCAACGGCCAAAACGCCGGCGCTTCCGGCAAGAAATATCAAAACATCTGCCCGAAGGAGCTTGAGCCCGGCTTCTTGGTGGAATATCGCAAAGGCCGCAAGAAGTACGTGCAAGCGATGATCTCGAATCGCGAAGATGACATTCGCGACATCGACGGCAAGCTTTCCAATAAACGCAATCAGTTGAACTTTACCCAGATGCGTTTGAATAACCTTGAAAGCCAGAAGTCTTCTTTGCAAGCACAAAAGAACTTTACTCCGGCGAGCAACACAAGTCAGATCGGTTATCTCGATGGCCGTATCACAGCTTTAGACCACGACCTAACGGCCGCAAGAAACGAAGTTTATTCTCAGCAGGGCGAAATCAGCACGCTAGAGAAGACTCGCTCCACAAAAATGGAAGAGATCGCAAACTTCAAAGCGGAAATCCCGGGACTTGATTAAAAAACTAATATTCCGTAATGATTCCTCCCGAGACCGTCGAGACCGTGCCCGGATTAAACCACACGCCATAACCGGGCCCGCCATTCGTTGGAATATATAAAACACTGCCCGTGCCGTTGACTGTTGTGTTGGTCGCGGAAATACTCGAAGTCGTCGAAAGCATTTTGACGGTGGATTTTCCCCTCACAAAAATGTTCACAAAAGTCTGATTGCCCGCATCCTGCGGAAAAGGTGTCTGCAGATAATTACCGGCATTGTCGAAATTATCAAAATAAAGATCACCGTACGCCGCTGCCGTTGTTTTTGCGTAAACTGTACCTGCACCGCCCCAATAACCCGATGAACTATAGCCACCGCTTGCATAAAAGTGATTCAAGGCCATAGTTCCCGTAAAAGCTCGGTAGTACAAAGCAATACGCCCACCACCGCCCCCACTCGATCCCGGATTATTCAGAGTGTACCCACCGGTAGCCGAAAAATCTCCCCAGTTGCCGGCCGTATTGCCGATGGTATCGGCTGTAATCCAGATCGACCCACCGGCCCCCGTACCGACATTGTCTGCGGTCACATACCCGCCACGCATATCAAACGAGCCATCGTTAATGAGCGCACCTGTGAGTTCAATTCTGAGGACTCCGCCACCCCACGCTCCGCTATTCCCCGACGCCGACTCGCCACCGCCGCCACCCCCTGGCGTGCTCGGTTGCATAAGGCTTCCGTAAGGAACTGCCGAGACAAATGAAGGCGTCGCTGGATTTACACCGCCGTAACCGCCATGGGATCCACCAGCGTGTTCTCCGGCCCCGCCGGTGGTTGTAAATCCATTGGTCGCTCCAGTGTAACCATTCCACGAACCGCCACCGACATAACCCGCGCGCATCAAGTACACGACGGAGGTGTTATCAACGGTCATATTGTTTCCAACAATATGCAAGGGGGTGTAAAAGACATCATTACCATCACCACGCGTGAATAAGTAAGTATTGCGGCTGATCACCAGATTTCCCGTGTGAATATTCACCGCGCGAAGGATGCTAAAGTTATCGACCGTTAATGTTCCTTCCACGGTGATTTTCATCACGCTCACATCGGCATCCCGGGTAATGATCACGTTGTCGAAATGGTTTTGATAATCATCAATGAACCAAAGACTATTCACCTTTCCCAGCGCACTTGGATCACCACTACTGACGGTCATTCCGGTCGCACCGTCATTGGCTGAAATCGTATGCGCTACGGGATTTAAGCTCATGATATTGACGACGACCTCTTTACCGACAAGCTCTCCGGCTGCAAGAATATGACTCACATTTCCGGCAGAGGCATAATTCACTGCCGTCGATGAAAGCGCCGCCACAGAACCGGCGACACCGACGGGAGTATATCCCCAAGCGCCGTTGCCATTGCCAATAATATAGAGATCACCGTAAGCCTGCCCCGTTTGTCGCGCAAGAAAAGTTCCGTGTGCACCAGGCCCCGTCGAGCTAGTCATGGAAGTGGTCGTTGTTTGAATGAAGTTCTCGTTAAAGGCCATGGTTCCACCGAGAGTTCCATAATAAAGCGCGATGCGGCCACCGCCACCTGAACTCGTGTTCACCTGACCCGGATCACCACCACCCCCATAGGCCTGAAGGATCGGGGTGCTTGCGTTCGAAGTGAATTTCTCGGCCGTCAGCCAAATAGAACCGCCGGCTCCGCCACCGACATTGTTTTTTCCAGCCGCGGCACTGGCTCCATTTGCCGAAATCACGCCGTTGACCAGCATCTCACCACCGGAGACAATCCGAATGACGCCGCCACCGTCGCCGCCTGGATTCGTCGAAGTGTTGGCTCCGCCGCCGCCACCGTATTCTGCCGGTGCATACACATCGCCATAGCATGGGACAGTGTACGGACCACTCCCGGTAGAAGCATGTGAGCCACCGGCACCACCGCTCGGCCCGTTGGTATTAATATTTCCTCTGAAACGCCCGCGGTTGCTATTATTAGCTCCTTGGCGGCCGCCGAGATAGCCTTTGCCATCGGCGGTGATCATCGCCCCCGCTTTGACAATGACATTGCCCGAAGAATTCAGATTCACCTGTGTGCACGCCGTTGTGGTACAGGCCGAGTGGGTCAGAATCGCTCCGCTTTCAACCAGAAGATCTTTAATGTTAATCGGGGTGTTTAAGCCGATCGTCAGATTCGCACTGGGGTAAAGGTGCCAGCTACAGCCCGTGTAGTCTGCCACATTACTAGAGTTGATCGTCAATGTGCCGACGAATTTGCATCCTCCCTTCCAAAAACCAAAAGGAATTAAATGCGCATAACTCTCTGTCACCGATCCGCCAAGACAGAGGCAAAACGAAATAAGCAAAAATAAAAAAGCCGGTTTCATCGCACACGTCCCATAAAAAATAAAAGCTAATAAATATATTTTAAGTTAGCGCGCGACAGAGCCTTAGTTGAAAGCAGCTGTCTAGACTCATCTGAGTCATTTTTTGCTGTGTACAATCGCACTCAAAGAGCGCTCTCGGGCAACGTCGCGAACACCTGTCGGAGTGACTCGGACAGTATTTAGCTCTTCACGCTTCGTCCATGTCCTGGCATGGGCAAAAGAATTTGCATCACTAAATCAAGTTTCATATCTAAATTTATATGACTAATAACAATGATTATCGCGAGTTCTTAAAAACGGCGATCACCGAGAAGTTGGATCGAAGACCCGGATACTCAATGAGAGCCTTCGCAAAACACGTCGGGATCAGCGCTTCTCATCTTTCTCGCGTCCTGAGCGGCAAAAAAGATCTCTCGCCGGAGTCCGCAACTCGCATCGCTATCGAACTGCAACTGAGCGAAGACCAAATCAACCATTTTTTGGATCTCGTGAGCCTCCAGAGTGCGAACTCTCACACCAAGAAACTGCTTTTAGAAAGAATCCACCGAAGACAAAATCGCCCTTCCCGAAAAGCTTTGAACTCGGAAACCTTTCAGGTGATTTCGGATTGGTACTATTTTTCCATGCTGGAACTCATCCGCACACAGGGATTTCGTTCCGAAGCCGGTTGGATCGCAAGGCGATTAGGACTGACCATTTCTGAAGTTGAAACTGCCATCCAGCGATTACAGACTCTAGGGCTTATTCGTATTGATCAGAACCATGTCATGACAAGCACCGGAGAGATTGACCCCCAATCAGTGAGTGAAATATCGAGTACAGCTGCGCACAGACACTACGAGCAAATAGCCCAGAAGGCCTTCACAGCTCTGAAGGAGCAGCCTTTCGCAGAACGAGAATTTCTAGGAATACAATTAGCGTTTAACAGAACGAATCTTCAGAGGGCAAAGACGATGATCCGGAATTTCACAGAACAGTTTGAGACGGAGTTCCGCTCTCACCCGGGAGAAGACGTCTATCAACTGAATCTGCAGTTCTTTAGTTTAACTAAAAAGTAACAAGCTCTTTAGAAAAGGGCCGTCTATTAATGGGAATCAGAGCTTGGTCAAACTTTTTCGTTTGGTCAAACGAGTTTGCCTTATAGAGTATTACTCCATCAGTTCTTTTCTCATAAGACTCAGCATCAAAACCACTATAACTTACATTATAGATTCTATAGAGAACACCCTCAGAGCATTGAAAACTCGCCCACTGAATCTCTTTCGTATTGTTCTTTGGATCGGCGCGGAACTTTCCATCCACAATCCAAGGAATCTCTTCGTTATAGACAAAAAACAAAGTTCCTTGCACATCACCGCGCATGATCTTCAGAGTTTTATGTTCTAAAGAGCCATCCGAGTTAAGCACATGATACTCGCCTGAAAGATCCGGGCACTGCGAGTTGTAGCCGATCCAATTGATATTTCCGCTACCAACATCACCCGTTCCACCGCCCGCAGCGAGACAAAGTGTTCCGTCAAAAAACAAACTACTTAGAAAAAATAGAGTGAAAAATTTCATTTTTACCTCGAATCGCTCTCATCTTTAATCGCGCACACGCAGAGATCAAGAGTAAATAAAACTGCCGCTACACAACAATATCTAAGTCGCAATATTGACTCAGCGATTTTCATAACAGACGCTTGTCTGCGAGAAAGTGAGAAAATATTTTGAACCCAGTAATCAAAAATCCCGACATTACTACGTACACGGATGCCCAGCAATTTCTGCAAGACTATTATTTCTACCGCAAAACCCTCGATGAGCAATTCTCGTATAAAAATTGGGCTGAAGAACTCGGCATTAAAAATCGCTCGTTCTTACGATTGATGACAACAGGCCAGCGTTCGATCTCAGAATCGACACTTCAACAAATGGTCGGACGGATGGGACTTGATAATCTCGGTCAGCAATACTTCACTCATCTTGTTCGTAAAGGCAATGCCCGCAACGAGAAAGAGCGCACTCGCTATGAACAAGCACTCAAGAATCTCGTGCGCCTTCATCAGAATCGCATTGAGATCACGGACACTCTTAGTTTTTTACAATCTCCTGAAATTCCAGCGCTTCAAGTTCTTATTAGCTATACAGATATTCAGCGGAGCGTCTCTTCGCTCGCCAATCTGTTAGAGCGTCGTGAAAGCGAAGTCTCTCAGTGGTTAAGCACTCTCAGAAACCTCGGACTGGCGGAAGAGGGCGAAGACGGTCAATGGCAAGCGCGCGCGCAAAGCTATCAAATCAAAGATCAACCTGGTAATGAGAGCCTTAAGAAATATCATGCGAAAACCTTGCAACATGCTATTCAAGCACTTGAGACAGATAAGGACTCGCGCCGCTATCGCACCCTGCTGATGCCATTAGCCCCTGACCAGTTCGCTGAAGTCTGGGCTGCGATCAATGAATTTACTGTTCTTCAGCTTGAAAAATACAATGGCCAAGAATTTTCCGCACGAAGACTTTATCAAATGAATGTGAACCTCGTGCCGATCACAAAAGCAGAGAGTTAGAACTCTAGTGGAAAGCGGAGAAGGTTTTTTTTCCTTCGCTTTTCTCTAGCGGAATCACCTGACGGAAGACATAGCGATCAAACTGTGCCGGATCACCGCCGGAATAGAGCTGCAGCTCTTTATCGGTGATGCGAACACGGTCTACGCCTGAGCGGGTGAGGTCACCGAAGATATGAACTAACAGTGACTGCGCTTTCTGCGCAATCGTCACAGGAACGCCGATAATCACAAACGGCGTTTTTCTGAGAGGTCCCCAGAAAAGATCCTTAATCGCACCTAGTGGCAACGGCACCGGCGTGATCGGCTTAATCTGACCATAGCGAAGAAAATAAACGAGGATCTCCATTTTGTTAGGGTCTTTGGATTCAAGATGGGCGCAGATATAGATGCTATCGCGCTTTTTTTCCATTTCGACAACGAAAAGTGGAATCGGCAGAACTTGGAACTGACCATTCTCATCAGGACGAACGAAGGCTTCATACTCAAGCGCATCGACCGAACCATCGCTGCTGAACTCGCCAACAACATCCGCACGGACCAGAGCCGTATTGTCCTCATTCCCCTCCTCATCGCGCCACTGAATTCGGCGCGAAACGCTTTCAAGCTGAGAAACCGGAATTTTACATTTTGCTTCTGCAAAGAACGGCAAAAGGGCCAGGGCAAAAATAATTAATTTTTTCATGGCAAGGCCTCCGAACCTAAAACAGGCACTGGATCTTCACTCGCGCCGTTCTGGCGAATTTTACCTTTCAGATAAAAAGGGCGCTTTAACACCACGACATTCACGTTCGTGCGCAAAGCCACTTTCACGGACTCAACACTGCCGTCCTCGGCAGGATGTTGATTCATAATCAGAGCGCCATCATAGACGACTTTTCCCTGCTCATTCGCTGTTGGTGCGAAGTGCACGTCGATCGAATTCACTTTTGCAAGATAGTTCTTAGCCCAAACACCACCGCGTGCAGCCAGCACTGCCAGAGCTTCCGGATCTTCGGGGAGAATGATCTTCAAATCACCCACCAGGAACTCGTCATAGCGAATCTTCTCTGCGGACTCTTCACCCCAGATGAAGTTACGAATGGCATACAGAGGTTTTTCAAGACGCATCTCAATCACCTGCGAAATCAGCTTGCCCCAACCGCCGTGCGGTGGCCGCCACTGAATTTCAATCGGATGATAACGGCCCTGCTTATCTTGAATCCAAGTATAAACGGTGCCGGCAAGCTGCTCTGTTTTCATCGACTTCATAAAATCTTTATAAAGACACTGTCCAAGTCCCGGATAAGAAAAATCTTGAGCGGGATCTCCTTGGCGGAACGTACAGACCTTAGAATCGATGCCTTGGCCTTTTAAAGCCGCATCGATATCAAGCACCAGCTTCTTTGCAAACCAATAGGCAAAGGCATCCAGCTTACCAACCTTCATAGTGGTAGGAACCGCCGGAGCTTCCGCCCAAGCAGGACTCGCAGCTTGAAGGCCGAGAGTGGTTGCTATAATGATTGCAAGAGCTTTCATTCTCATAATTATTTCGTCACGGTTTATTTTGTTGCGTATGTGAAGCTGATTTTATAACCACCTTCTTCGCTCAGAGTTCCTGAGAAGCGGCAATCCACAGGCACTTGCTTGTTTTCGCCAGAAATGAAATCAAAGAGCATTTTGTCAGACTCGCAGGTCCCGGCGATATCCTGAACTTTCGGGTTGCGAGCGTTCACGCGCTTTTCCGCCGTCAAAGAGTGAATACGAATCGTTAGGAGGTTTTTATTCAATTGATTCGTCACCTTCAAAACAAGCGGACGCGGCAACCATTTCTTAGCTTTCTTATCGTAGCCCGAATAGAACTTGGCATTGATTTTTGCGATCTGCGCATTCATCTTCAAATCAACAGCAAGATTCAGATCCGCAGCACCCGCTTTTAATTTCGGGAAGACCTTCATCATCTGTTCGTTCACGGGCTCGCCACCTTTAGGAACTACGAGGTCCAAAGACCAATCGCTGCCAAAGCCGACCATGCCGTTCAAGCTGACATCGTTTGTTTGCACCTTCGCCGGGCCGTCACCATTGCTTTCAATAGTGATGTCACCGATATTGAGATCGACGGACGCCTTTTCGATCGAGTTTAAAACCTGCTCCATCAAGCGGGCCTGGATCTCGTTATCCATGCCTGTTGCGTTGGCCCCAGCGGCCAGCACCTGTCCCGAGATAAGGGTCGAAGCAACCAAGGCTCCTAAGATGATCTTTCTCATATAATCCTCCGCTGGCTCTGAGGAGCAAGATCCGCGCCCCCTTCTAAAGCGTTTTAGACGGACACCTATGTAGAACCTTTCAACATCAGCCTCAATGGCGGCAGCACAAATGCTGCCCGCGTCCCGAATCCCGCCTCCTGTCATTATTCTCAATTTGCATATTATTTACGTTTTTATTCATTTTTATTTTGCAGTGCAGAAAGATATAACGGGCCCATCAGAGCGAGGGTTTATGGATACCATTCATGCGCGACTCAAAAGATATCGTCAACAACGAGGTCTCACGATTCAAGAGGTCTCTTCCCGTACAGGCATTCCAGCAAGCACATATAAGGAGTGGGAAAACGGCCGCCAGATCCGCGGCGAACCTTATTTGCTATTAGCTGAGGTCTATCAAGTTTCTATACAGGAACTTATTACCGGACAAAAAAACAAGTCCACTTCACTACTTGCAAGATTCGACCTGCTCGAAGCGGAAATTCAGAACATCAAGACAGAGCTGATCTCGTACTTGTAAAACGAAACACGACTTTTTTCTGAAAGTGCCTGGGAGCGCCAGTATAACTCGCTCAACCAATATAAGTCTTAACTTTTTAAGGAGAATTTATGTTTAAAACATTACTGACCATGACAGTTCTTACAGCGACGGGCTTTGCCGCCCATGCCGGGGATCTTCGTTGCTCCGGCCAAACAAGCGACACACGTCCTTTGGTTGCAAGAGTGACCGGCGAAGAACCGGCAAACGATGGCACTGTGAAGAGCGTTGCTCTTGAAATCAAGAAAAACGGCGGCTTCCTTTTTCAAGGCGAAAAGCCCAACGGAAAAGCGGATGCTGTGAAAGGCGGCTTCGCTCTCTTCAATTTGAAAGATCGTGATTACAACGCTTCTTTGGCGGTTCCTGTCAGCGGTAACGGCAATGCTGAGGCCCGCGTGACAGATATAAAAACAAAGGAAGTTCTTGCGGTGATTCCCCTCCAGTGTTCAAAAACAACTGGCCTTTCAAATCGTGAAAAAAACGCCCTTTGCTTAAAGGCGGCGGAAGCCGCTGCGAATAAAGAAATCCATAAAGAAGACAAAGAGGCCTCGATTATCGACGATAACACGACGATCGTGGATAAAGACGGCAATAAATTCGCGGACTGGGAAAACTTCACAGGCCTTTTCGTTTTCGAATACAGTGTCAATGAAGAGTGTCTGGATGGCCTCCAAGTTGAAACTCGTTTGAAAACAGACGCCAAAGGCCGTCCTCAATGCGAAGTGATCAAGGTTGAAGGCTACGGCCAACGTGACTGCGGATAGTTTCCAAAATTTTTAAAAATATAAAAGGATAAAAAATATGAAAACACTTTTAATGACACTGACATTGATCTTGACGTCTCTCTTTGCAAACGCAGCCACCGGCAATGGCCCGATCGATACACCTTGGGCTGACAGCGTGACTCAAGTTTATCGTGAATACTATGACCGCGCTCCGGGAGTTCTGGTGCCAAAGAACTTTAAGATGACAAAAGTTCTTTTCCACGGATCTCAATTGTCGAATCCGAACAATAAAGTCTTTACCGCCTATTTTGATATCGGATCCGGCGACAAGACCTACCATGCAGCAATCCAATTTAAAACGGATGCAAATGGCAAGCTGGATTCTTTCGAGGACATCTTTGAAATTTCAGCATCAATGGTCACAGATCAAAACGGCAACGACCGCCGCTTCCCGATGGGTATGAATGAAAGCCAGTTCGCACTGCTCCGCCAAGAGGCTTTTGAAGCGGCAAAACCTGTCTTCGTTCAAGCCAATGGCAAAGCCAACGTGGGTACGGTCTACGTTCAAACTTTCGATGCGAGCGAAACAATGCAACCGAAAATCAGCATTGAAGTCAGCGCCGCTGCTATTCCAAAAAACTGGGAAGGCCAATCCATGAGCCAATCCGTCTATGTACTTGTCGCTACGAACAACGGCAAAGTGCTTAATGTGAAAAAAGGTTGGTATTACTAATAAGGAATCGGAGTGACGAGGGTCGTGATACTGTTAAATCCGGCGGAGTACGAGCTCGAAGCGGGCCTGTACTCTATATTAAACGGCCCTTCGATTTTCTGCGAGAACGCAAAAAAGCAAGCCCCTTCAAAACAGGCTTCAACTCGGCCATTATAGACTTTAAATCTTAAAACAGAGGTCGAAGTCAGATTCATATATGCAGGCTTCGTCGCCACAAGCGTACTGCCTCCATACCACAGTTCAAAAGTAGGACCCACGGGGTTTAAACGAAACTCAAAGTTACAAACCCCTGTTACGTAATCAACCAGGCACACGCGGGCGATCCCCTCTGCGTCCGGAACAGAATCCGCATTCAAATCCGAAGCCCCAAAGGCATAGCGAAAATCTGCCTGGGTGCTGGAGCAAGGAAGAATCGGCCGGTCATAGTGACCACTGCCCGTCACAAAGTTTTTCCCGCTCACCGTCGATGCCACTTGAGCGGCCGTCACCGTCACGCCCGAACCTTGGGCCACCAGAACCGGATTCCCTGCCGGTGTCACTGGCGGGCAATAAAATCCACTTTTCACCAAACGGAAATTCAGGCGATTAAAATTGAGTGGCAAATTATTTGGCGAGCTATAGCGAAAGTTCGCTGAAATTTCGACCGCCGGATTTTCACAGGGACTCGCCGAACACAAAGACCGTGCGCGGATCTCAACCCGCAGAGGGCATTGCGGATTCGGTGTTCCCGTCGGTGATTCACCATAGGTATCGCAGGCATTTCCCTCCGGAGAAAATCCCATCGTCGGTTTTTGAAAGTCATAGAACAAACGCCCTTTGGCATCATAGATATCGATCATCTGCGCTGTCAGGCCACAATCACGATCTGACGGAGTCAACGACGCTTGGTTCTTAAAACAACCGAAGCTTGCGGCATTCAAATCTCCGAGCACCGTTTGCTCCCACGAGCCACTGCTGCGAAGAAGACTGAGAATATTCGAACGCACCACCAGAAAGTTCGATTGCATGTCGAGTTGATTCTGCCCGACAGAGAGCTGGCGGAAAATGGAGATGCTTGCCGTCATCACGCCAAGAATCAGGGCCATGGTCACCATCACTTCAAAAACCGAAAAACCTCTACGTCCTAACAACCATCACCTCAGCCTGAAATTACGCTCATAATTATCAGTGTTCAAATCAACCGCCCCTGCCACTCCCGTCGGGGTCAAGACAAGCTTCCCCCGCACCACCACAGGGGGGCTGTAACAGGTACCCGTGGCCGGACACTCTGGCTGCCAAGTCATCTCATAGCGTAGAAAGCAGCTCCCAGGGTTTGTCGTTCCAAATGTAGTACAGGGTTTAAAATCAATATCAAAGCCATTGCTCGGGCTCGAAGAATCAACAAGCACATTTCCTTCATCATCATAAACGGCCAGTGGGTACTCTCCCATTGGGCACACGAAAGAAGGATCATTCATGCATTTCTCAAGATCCGCTCCACTGTTTTTATTGAGAGCAGCAGTGACCGTTCTGTTCCACGAGCGTTGACTTTTGAACGAGGACTCAACGGACAAAACCAAGGAATCGAGTGTTCCTTTGAAAAACGTGCGTTTGCGGGCAACACTATTTCCGGTGATTCGCGCTGAGATATAGAATGAAATTGAGACAACTGCGACGAGCAGAACGACTATATAGCCAATGGCGATGAAGCCTCGATTCATATCAAAACACTCCCAAGAAAATTAGAAAATATTTCTATGTTTAAGTCCATGAGAAAACATGACGAAATGTTTAGGGTCGAGGTACGTTATGAATCGCCGAGGGTTTACTGTAATTGATTTTATGCTCGCGTGCGCTCTAGCTGGAATCTCAGGTCTCGCTCTCATGTCGTTCGGACAGCTCGTGAGTGAATACACAAGAAAAGCCAACGTTAAGTTTGGCGTCTCAGACGTGCGTTCTGAGATTATGATGATCACCATGGATCCAAAAGCCTGGGGTCTTAACATCTCTAAAGCCGCATCCTCTGCGGATGCCGGCGGAACATACAATCCTGAGATGGCATGCCTTAAAGACAAAACCAACTGTAACGAAGGGGAATACCCTCTTTCATTGTTCGACGGCTCTGGCCGAGTTCTTGTCGATGCCTTAAATCCTAACCAGGGCTTTACCTCAAAAGGCTCTCAATGCTTTACCTATGGTGCAACCGATGGGAGCGAGGGCGACTGTATTTTCCGTTACCAAATGCGCTGGGAAGCGGTTTGTCCGCCAGCGCAAACGTCCTGCAAAAATCCGCAGGTTCATTTGAAACTGAATCTTTTAACGAGCACTCAACAGCAATCGACCTATATGAATATGCGCACAACGCAAGTTGCGATGGGCATGGACATGATTGCCGTAGACCCTATCGAGATGAGCAGCATGTCCACTCCGCCTCCGGCAACACCACCTGCGGATCCAAGTCTGGTGTCTTATACAAACTCAACTCTCTATTCCACAAGCAACACGATTGTGATTGATTTGTCTGCTTTTGTCGAAGACGCAACAGGCGTGACGTTCAGTCTTGCGGCGCCAAAGTCTTCAGAGAACGGAACTGTAATTCTCTCCGGCAGCAGCGTGACTTACACGCCGGCGGCTGGTTTCTATGGCCATGACACGTTCCCATTTGTGGCGACCGATGCCTTGGGCGGAGTGAAGCTCCTCAATGCCAAAGTCGAAGTGATGACTCCGCACTCTTGGACGGGCCAGGCCGGCGATAAAGATGCTTCAAATCCACTCAACTGGTGCGGAGTTGTTGTTGCCGGTCAGTGTGACCATGCCTCTTTCGGCAGCGGCCTCTTAAACAGCGATGCTCACGTCGTTTTCGATGACACTTGTCTTGCTGGCAATTGCGACGCGAACTTTCCGCAGTCGACAATCACGATTCGTCGCTACGAACAAAAAGCCACGTACAAATCGACCGTGACGATGAATTGCAGCGCCCTGAACGTCAACTCACTGAGCTCTGGCTCTTACGCCCTCAGCAATAAAATCTCGAACTCCGGCGACAACGTCGCCGATCTGGATATTCAAGGTGGATCGTTTAAAGCGGTTGGCAGCTGTAAAGCCACTGTCTATGGTTGCACGCACATCGGCTCTGGTGTCACGAGCACCGATCTTCCGGCAATGAATATCTTTACTGACAAAAATCCACTGGGTGCTGCACCTGCCGCCGGCTCTTGCACGGGCTTTAAGGCTGAAGCCACCAAAGAGCAGTTGCCATCCTTTGCGAGCAATCCAATTGTACTGACCCCTGTGAATGAATCGAAACCGGAACTGTACTTGGATAAATCTTTGGATCTTGCCAATTTCAAAACCGGCACTTGTGTGAACACCTATTCTACTTGCTCGGTGTACTATACTTCTGATTTAGATCCAGCGACGACTTCAGCGTCGAACGCTGTGAACGGAAACTTTAGCAGCAGTATTTTCGCTGGCCATTGTAAGAACTTTTTCGATCAAGCCTCTTCACTGGTGTTAGATGCGACGAACGACGTGAACAAAAGTGGCTTCGCTGGAACTTTCACGGTCCCAGCTGCACGTAACGTTGCTGTCAGCGGCGGTGCGGGAACTCTCTATATTCGTTCAGCTATTAAAGTAACAAGTGTCTCCGGCATTGCGGGTGATACTGCAATTAATGCTGGCAGCGTTGACGGCATCGGCGGCATGGCCGGAACTCTGTGTATTAAAACAGGCGTGCTTGGCGATATCACGGGCACAGCCGGAGAATTTAATATCTCAGCAACCACCGTCGGAAACCTCAAAGGTGGTGCCGGCACACTGAGACTTCGCGCTTACTCGATCAAATCCATTCAAGGTGCAGGTCCCATGGACGTGACTGCAAAAACACTCGGCGCACTTTCCGGTGCTGGCACGATGGAAATGCGCGTCGGTGCGATCGATACGATTACCGGTGCAATGACTCTGAATTTGTACGGCACTGTCGTGAATAGCTTAGATAATTTTGCCGGTGATGTTTGCCTCTATAACGGAGCGAAGATCCTCAATGTGGGCTCTTACGCCGGCACTATCAAAGACTGCGGCACAGCTCCTTAGCTTGCTCTTTAAAATTCTGCGAATCCATTCGACCAGACGCGCTATTCAAGTCTACTCCTTGATTTTTAGCGCCCCTCACTCAAGGATGGTCGGATGGATAATAAGCCGCAGCATAAACCGGAAAACGCCCTTCTCAACATCCTCTTTAATATCGCGATCCCGATTCTGATCCTAAATAAAGGTTCGAAGTACATGGGCTCGTTCTGGGCACTGATTATAGCTCTGGCTTTTCCGCTATCTTATGGAATCTACGACCACATCACACGCAAGAAAACCAACGCAATTTCGGTTCTGGGTCTGATCAATGTCGGCATCACAGGTAGCCTGGCGCTGTTTAAACTGCATGGAATGTGGTTTGCGGTGAAGGAGGCCGCGTTTCCACTTCTGGTCGGCGCTTTTGTCTTCGGCTCGGCCTTCACCAAGAATCCATTCATCTCGACCCTGTTTTTGAATCCACAACTCATTGATGTGGGCTTGCTCAAGAGCCGTCTCTTTGAACGCAAAACTGAGAGCGAATTTGCCGAACTTTTAAAAAAATCCACTCTGTGGATTTCACTGTCTTTCGTTTTCAGTGCGACTTGCAATTTTCTGCTCGCAATCAGAATTTTTGAACCAATCAACGAGGCCCTTGACGGCGAAGCTCAGGCACTCATCCTCAATGAACAAATCGCCCGCATGACGACGTGGTCGATGGCGGTGATCGTGCTTCCGTGCATTCTCTTTATGGTCGCGATTTTCATGTATCTCAGCAAAGGCATGCAACGCCTCAGTGGCCTGACTGAGGATGAGCTTCTCGCTAAAAAATAATTCTTAGAAACTTCCGTCCATCGGCGCCGGCATTGGTGGCGGTGGTGGTGGGAAATAGCCATTGTCGAAGTCAGATCCACCTTCTGGGAATGGAACTGGCGGCGGCGGTGGAGGGAAACCCTCTGGTGGTGGCTCGAAATTCTCGGCTGGCGGCGGGAACGGAGGAGGAACATAGCCTTCGCCGCCAAAGTCGTCGAAAGCCGGTGGCGGAGGGAAGTTCGGAACAGAACCGCCCCCGAAATTGCTGCCGCCTCCGGATGGAGAACTACTGCCCCCGCCTTTACCACCGAGCAAGTTGCGTTTAGCGATATCAAAGCGTGGACGCTCTTTATCAAGTCCGTATTCTTCCATGGCCCATTCCGCGCGCTTTTTAGCTTCGGCCGCGTTCTTAGGTTCTTGAGCTTTCTTTTCTTTCACGTAGGCTTTGCGATTGGCTTCGTACTCTTCGTAATCTTCGTATTTATCTTTGAGATCGGCCTTGTATTCGGGGCCGCCTTCTTGCGGAGACTCTTGTTTTTTGCGTTTTTTATCAGCAGCAATGTCTTTTTTGCGCTGCTCTTCCCAGTCGGCCTGTTCTTTCAAGTAAGCTTTCAAGCCCGCTTCACGCTCTTGATCGAATTCTTTGTCCTCTTTCTGCTTTTTGTAAAACCCGGCACGTCGTTCATCTTCGCTTTGCGCCAAAGCAAGCGAGCCGCTGACGATCGAAATACCAATGAGGAAAGCACCCAGAACTCGTAAAAACATGGGATTAGTTTACCGCGGTTTTATGATTAAGAAAAAACATAAAAAGATCCTCGACCTTCATCTAAACAGGCCCTATTATGGGCCCTCTTTGCGAGCCAAAAGGAGTCAATTTCATGGAAATTTTGGAACAATTCGGCCTTTTCACAGCGCAAACCGCGGTTATTGTCCTTGCTATTGCGGCCATCATCATCCTGATCGCAGTTCTTGCCGCAAAAGCCCAAGACAAACCTGAGATCGAAATCGAGCTCCTTCACAAAAAATACAAGCTTTTTGCCAAAATCCTGAAGTCTGCAACCCTGAACAAGGACGAGCAAAAAGAAGAAAAGAAAAGAGACAAAAAAGAAGCCAAAGAGAGAAAGCACGAGCACACCCGCAAGGTTTTCGTGGTCGACTTTAATGGGGACATCAAGGCTTCCGCCGTCGATCACCTTCGCCAAGAAATCACAGCAATCTTGAATGTGGCCACCGCACAGGATGAAGTGGTGATTCGCCTTGAAAGCCCGGGCGGCGTGGTTCATGGCTATGGCCTGGCGGCTTCTCAGCTCCTCCGTGTTCGTGAAAAAGGGATCCCGTTGACTGTTTGCGTGGACAAAGTGGCCGCCAGCGGCGGCTACCTCATGTCGTGTACGGCCAATAAAATCCTCTGCGCGCCGTTTGCAATCGTCGGCTCCATCGGCGTCGTTGCCCAGGTTCCGAATATCCACCGCGTTCTCAGAAAACACGATGTCGATTACAAAGAATACACCGCCGGCGAGTTCAAACGCACGGTCAGCTTGCTCGGCGAGATCACTCCGAAGGGTGAAGAGAAGTTTAAGGAACAACTTGAAGCCACTCACCGACTGTTCAAAAATTTCGTTCAAGCAAATCGCCCAAACTTAGACGTCACCAAGGTGGCGACGGGCGAATACTGGTATGGAAATGACGCCAAAGATTTAGGCTTAGTGGACGAAATTCGCACCAGTGATGATTATTTATTGAGTCAATCTGACACCAACCAGGTCATCAAAGTGAGCTTCGCAAAGAAACAGAAATTAGGCGAAAAACTCTCTGGAGTTTTGGGCCGAGCCGCTCACTCTGCACTCTGGAAAATTTACGAAGATCTCGAGAGAAAAACCTTCTTGTAGTCGTCCCAATAGCTACTTGCGTCGGTTCAAAAAAATAAATCATTGTTGAGACTGAAGTCTTTGCTTTACATTGCGTGCCACGCTCGGTATTCATTTTCAATTGCTTTGGCAATTCGTTTGCAAGAGCACCTCCTCCGGTGCACGCTCAGCAAACGACTGCTGGCGAAAAAGCCTTTGAAGGAGTACGCAAATTGTCTGACGTTGTACTGTCTGTACGGAATCTTGAAACCACTTTCAAATCAAAGTTGGGTCCTATCCGTGCCGTGAACAAAGTTTCCTACGATATTCACAAAGGCCAAACCTTGGGGATCGTCGGCGAATCTGGTTGCGGTAAATCTGTGACATCTTTCTCCATCATGCGCCTGATTGAACCTCCAGGAAAAGTTTCCGGCGGCGAAGTTTTACTAAAGGGCCGTGATCTTTTAAAACTTTCTGACAAAGACATGGAAGACGTCCGTGGCGGCGAAATGGCCATCATCTTCCAAGAACCGATGACGGCGCTAAACCCGGTCCTCACTATCGGTTTCCAAATGGACGAGCAAATCAAGCGCCATATGAAGCTTGCACCAAAAGAAGCCAAAGACCGGGCGATCGAAATGCTTTCGCTCGTGGGTATTCCGTCTCCGGCGGAACGCTATAATGCTTACCCTCATCAACTTTCGGGCGGTATGCGCCAACGTGCGATGATCGCCATGGCTCTTTCTTGCAACCCAAGCTTCTTGATCGCCGATGAGCCGACGACGGCGTTGGATGTAACAATCCAAGCTCAAATCCTCGAACTCTTTCAGAACTTGCAAGAAAAGTTGCACATGACAGTTCAGTTTATCACCCACGATTTGGGCGTGATCTCTGAAATTTCTGACAACGTGCTTGTGATGTACGGCGGCCAGGCTTGCGAAAAAGCTTCTACGCTGGAGCTTTTCAGAAATCCTCGTCACCCCTACACGGCGGCGTTGATTGAATCCCGTCCACGTTTAGGCCACAGAACCAATCGTTTGAAAACCATTGAAGGCAGCGTACCTGCACCGATGGATCTACCGGCAGGTTGCCCGTTCCAGAACCGCTGCCCGCGTGCAAAATCTGAATGTTTAACGTTTAAGCCACCAATGACTAAAATTGGTCCTGACCACGAAGTGGCTTGCTTCAATCCCCTTTAGGAAAAGACTGTGGAGACCCCCGTGCAAGACATTCTGCTTGAAGCAAAAAATATCAAAAAATACTTCCCAATTAAAAAAGGTCTTCTTCTGCGTGAAGTCGGCCAAGTGAAGGCCGTTGACGATGTGACTCTCACGGTTCGTCGCGGTGAAACTTTGGGCCTCGTGGGCGAATCCGGGTGCGGAAAATCCACTTTGGGCCGCACACTCATTCGTTTGTACGAACCCACCGGTGGCGAAATCACTTTGGACGGCAAAGATTTCTTAAAGCTTTCCGGCACCGAACTTCGCAACCGCCGTAAAAACATCCAAATGATTTTCCAAGATCCTTATGCGGCCCTCGATCCGCGTATGACTGTGGGCCAGATCATTGCTCAGCCGTTTGCGATTCATAAAACGCTTGGCCCTAAAGAAGCCGAAGTGCGCGTGAAGCAGCTCTTGGAACTTGTGGGCTTGAAAGCTTCGCACATCAACCGTTACCCGCATGAGTTCTCAGGCGGTCAACGTCAGCGCATCTGTATTGCGCGTGCGGTGGCTTTAGAACCTGAACTCATCATCTGTGATGAACCAGTGAGCGCCTTAGACGTCTCGATCCAGGCGCAGGTTTTGAATCTGCTGAAAGACCTGCAAGAGCGTTTGAAACTTACTTATATTTTTATTTCCCATGATTTGTCGGTGATCGAGCACATCTGCGACCGCGTCGCTGTAATGTACCTCGGTAAGATCGTTGAGATCGGCACTCGCGATGAACTCTTTGCAAATCCTAAACACCCTTACACCCAGGCACTTTTGGGTGCGATTCCTCATGTGGGTGAAGGCAAAAAACAAATGAAGAGATCCTTGAGCGGTGACGTTCCAAGCCCGATCAACCCGCCGTCTGGTTGCCACTTCCATCCGCGCTGCCCGCACAAGATGGACATCTGCTCAAAAGAACGCCCGGTTCTGAAGGGCGATGGACACCAGGCCTCTTGCTGGCTTTTAGATAAAAACCAAAACACCCATGAAACTTCCAAGAAGGAGTCTCTATGAATAAAACTTTGAAGCTTGGTTTGGCTGCTGCCCTCACGGTGGGCGTGCTTGCAAACTGCACAAAGAAAGAAGCTGCTGCGCCGACTAGCGGAGAGTCGAACACAACGGCTGCTGCAACAAACTCTGCCAAAAACGCAGAACTCAAAATCGGTATCAGCCAGGAGTTCGAAAACTTGAACCCTCTGATCATGTCCATGTCTGCATCGTCTTACATGTACAGAATGGTTGGTCGTACGTTGGTCTCTTTGGATGCTGACGGTAAGTGGTTCACTCAGCTTGCGAAGTCGATCCCTTCTTTGGACAACGGCTCAGCGAAAATCGTTGATGTTGGCGGCAAAAAGAAAATCATCGCAACTTGGGAAATCCTCGACAACGCAAAATGGAATGACGGCACACCTATTACTTGTGCTGACTTTGCATTTGCTTTGAAAGTTGCAGCAGCACCTACTGTGTCGGTGGGAGAAAAAGAAACTTTCACTCAAGTTGAAAAAATCGAAGCAGATCCTGCAAATCCTAAAAAATGTACTTTCACTTACGAGAAAGCAAAATGGGATTTCTATGCATTGGCTCAGTTCTACCCGCTTCCTAAGCACTTAGAAGAACCGGTCTTCAACAAGTACGGCAAAGAAAAAGAAGGCTACGAGAAGAACTCAAACTACACCAAGAACCCAACAATGAAGGGTCTTTACAATGGTCCCTACGCGATCACTGAAGTCAAACTCGGTGACCACGTGACGTTTGAACCAAACGCGGACTTCTACGGCCCTCAGCCGAAGATCCAAAAGATCATCGTGAAACTCATTCCTAACACAGGAACCATGGAAGCCAACCTTCGTTCAGGCACGATCGACATGATCGGCACGTTGGGCCTTTCTTTGGATGAGGCTCTCGCTTTCGAAAAGAAAGTAAAAGCTGAAAACCTTCCTTACGAAGTGACTTTCACTCCATCGATCACTTACGAGCACATCGACCTTAACTTGGACAATCCCATCTTGAAAGATATCAAAGTTCGTAAAGCGTTGATCACAGGCTTGAACCGCGAAGATCTTGTAAAAGCTCTCTTCGAAGGCAAGCAAGAAGCTGCGATCCACAATATCTCTCCTAAGGACCCTTGGTTCACTCGCGATCCAAAAGACATCACTCTCTACCCTTACTCTAAGCGTGAAGCTGGTAAGTTGTTGGATGAAGCTGGCTGGAAAATGGGCGCGGACGGCTATCGCTACAAAGACGGCAAAAAGCTTTCTTTGGTGTTCATGACGACGGCGGGCAACAAAACTCGTGAGTTGGTTCAAGTATACTTGCAAGACCAATACAAACAGCTCGGTATCGAAATCGTCACTAAGAACGAACCGGCACGTGTGTTCTTCGGCGAAACCACTCGTAAACGCAAATTTGGCGCAATGGCGATGTTTGCTTGGGTTTCTTCACCTGAAAACAGCCCACGTTCTACTTTCCACACATCGGCAATTCCAACCGAGAAAAACGGTTGGTCTGGTCAGAACTTCATGAACTGGTCTAATAAAGACAACGACAAGTTGATGGAAGACCTGGATGTAGAGTTCGACGCTAAGAAACGTTTGGATTTGATCCACAAAATTACGAAGCACTACACAGACGACGTACCGGTATTGCCGTTGTACTACCGTTCTGATGTGAGTGTTGTACCTAAGAACTTGAAAAACTACCGTCCAACAGGACACCAGTTTGCTGAGACCAACGACGTTGAGAAGTGGGATCTTGGCGGTTCTACATTGAACTAGTTTTTTCGGATTTTTGTTAAGAGGAGATCTCGGTGACTACATATATCCTTCGGCGTCTTATCCAAACACTCGCAGTGATAGCGATCCTATCCTATGTGTGTTTCTATCTCATGACTTTGATGCCGGGGGATCCTGTCGACATGATGATCTCCTCAAATCCTAAGATCACGGCTGCAGACGTCGTGCGTTTGCGCGAACTCTACGGTCTTGATCAACCCTCCTATGTCCGTTACGGCCACTGGGTGGGCGATATTCTTAAAGGCGAATTGGGTTATAGCCGTACCTACCGCGTACCGGTTCAAGAACTTCTCGGCCCACGTCTGACAAGCACGTTTATCCTTTCCATGGTGGCATTGGTTTTCTCAATTTTGATTTCAGTTCCACTGGGCGTGTTTTCAGCTCTTCGACCTGGCAGCAAGGTCGACTATGTGATTAACTTCTTCTCCTTTGCCGGAATTTCGATTCCGTCGTTCTGGCTCGGGATCGTGTGCATTATCTTCTTTGCGGTGTGGATTCCACTCCTCCCTGCCGGTGGAACTCAAACGGTCGGCGGACCCGATCTTGGATTCTGGGCCGATCTTTTAGATCGTAGTAAATATTTAATCTTGCCGGTTCTTTCTTTGAGCTTGCAGCAGATCGGCCGCTTTGTGCGCTTCACGCGCTCAGCGATGCTCGAGTCTTTGCGCAATGACTTTATCAGAACTGCGAAAGCCAAAGGTCTTCCGCGACAACTTATTATCTGGAGACATGCTTTCAGAAACGCTTTAATTCCTTTGATCACAATCCTCGCGTTGAGCATCTCTTCAATCTTCTCAGGCGCGATTATTACTGAAACCGTCTTTGCTTACCAAGGCGTTGGCAAACTGACTTATGACTCTATCATCGGTAACGACTTTAACGTCGCGATGGTCAGCTTCATCATCTCAGTAGCCATGGTTCTGGTTATGAACTTGGTTGCAGACCTTCTCTACGGCGTGGCGGATCCACGTATCACATACAGCTAGGAGACGGACATGGAAATGACAGAAGAAATGACAATCCCACAAGTCTCTGACGAAACCCGCCGTAAGCATGAACAAGCTCTTCCGATGTGGAAGATCGTTCTCAGCCAATTTGTTGAACACAAAATGGCCGTGGTCGGTTCTATTATCATTGTTCTCTTTATGGCGATCGCGCTTTCGGCCCCGTTGATTGAGGCTATTTCAGGCCTTGATCCAGATGCGCAGAACGTGTTCAACCGTTATCAGCCACCGTTTTCCCGGGCGATTGCCGGCCAGGACGTCCGCGAAACAACAGTTGAAAAATTCATTCACGATAAGCCCGAAGTTTCTCAAGCACTTGAAACTGCTTTGATCAGCAAAGGCCTTGTAACAACTCAGACTCCGGCGGACGCGCTGTTTGAATTGACGGCGAAACCGGTTCCTGAAGCTTTGAAAATTCTTGAGCAAGTCGGCACAGCTGAGGCCACAGACCTTAAAAAGACTTTTCAGACTTTTGAAAGTTACCATATTTTTGGTACGGATGAACTCGGACGTGATGTTTTCATTCGCTTGATTTACGGCACGCGCATTTCTATGAGCGTCGGTGTTTTGGTTGCGATCGTTTCAGCGTTGGTCGGTCTTTTGATCGGTGCCGTTGCCGGTTTCTACGGTGGCGTGGTTGATACGGTCCTGATGCGTGTCACGGATGCTTTGATCTCATTGCCACTTCTTCCGGTAATGATCGTGATTGCTGCGATTGATATGCAAAAGCTTCCGGCCCTGAAAGCGCTGGTCAGCACTCAAAATGAGTCCATCTTTAAGATGGTTCTGATCTTGTGCTTGTTCTCGTGGATGACTGTGGCCCGCCTTGTTCGTGGCAGTATCTTGTCTCTGCGTGAGCGCGAATTTATCTTAGCTTCAAAAACTCTGGGTGCGACGGATTTCACCATCATCTTCCGCCACATGTTCCCGAACGTGATCGCACCAATGCTCGTGTCTATTACATTGGGTGTGGGCGAATCGATCTTGTTTGAAGCGGCCCTCAGCTTCTTGGGCTTGGGTATCCAACCGCCAACTCCAAGCTGGGGTAATATGCTCTTTAATGCTCAGGAATTGATTTACCAAGCTCCGTTCTTGGCAATCCTTCCGGGTGTGATGATTCTCCTCACAGTAATCAGCTTCAACTACTTGGGTGACGGTCTTCAGGATGCAGTCGATCCAAAAGCGATTCGTCGCTAGTCGCGCAACTTGTGTTCAAACCTGAAAAAAAGTAAAGCGGCCGGGCCTCAGCTCGGCCGTATTGCTTTTTAAAGCCTCTAAACCAGGCACGTGGTCTGCAAAGCCCTCTAGCAGGATCAAAGAGGTGCTTATGAAAGCTTTATTAAACAACACTGCATTTTTAGTACTCACGTTTTTTGCTGTTTCAGCAGGTGCGCAACAACAGTCTTCTATGGAGCTGACTTGTCGTGCGAAAGCTAAAGAAATCGCAGCACAAACTTATTCAGGCTGTGTGACAGAAGCTCGTAACACTCAGATTGACCTCATCCGTAAGGACTACCAAAAGCAATTGGCTGATTTGAAGGCAAAGTATGACCGCGAACTTAAGAAAGTCGGCGGCAGAAATGTTAACACTCCTCAGGGTCCTGAAGCTTCGGCTCCAAAATCCACTCCTCCTGTTGCGGCAACGGTTTCTAAGGGGGCAGCCCCAAAACCGACAAAAGGCATTGCCAAAACCCTTCCTACTCGTAAAGAGATGAAGCCAGCTGCGGCCCCTGCCGTGCAAGAGGTTAAAGAGGATACTGTTGTTGCCACTCCTGACAGCGGAACGACTGTAAATGAAAACCAACCGACTCAAAATGACGCCAATGGCGAAATGAAAATGGAGCTCGTTCCGGCTCCAGCTTCGTCTGATAACAATACAGCCTCTACTGTCGACCAGACATATTAGTTTTCTTTAATTTGGTGACAAAAACACACCCACATCATATATAATGGACCTCAGATCCTACAGGGAGGTCCTTAATGGGTGAGTTTAGCCTTACACATCTTTTACTATTGGCTGTGATCTTTTTGATCTTCTTCGGCCCTAGCCGCTTGCCTCAATTGGGACAATCCCTTGGTAAAGCTATTCGCGGTTTCAAAACCGGTTTGAATGAAATCGACGTTGATGCCAAAGACATCCACGACAATACAAAATCAAACGAACAAATCTCTCAAAACCAAACTCAAGGTATGAACTCTCAAAAAGTTGAAAACCCTGAGACTCAAAAGAAATCTTAATTTCTTAGTTTTTTGAAATTCCAAAAAAGAGGGAGCCTAAAAGCTTCCTCTTTTTTTTTTGCCGTTACAATTTACAATATGGAAGAGTTTCATGCTTCGTAAGCAGATAGACATGGAACACCTCTTCAATCTCACTTTAAACTGTTTATAACCGGTCCCGTCTTTGCAACAACACTCTCCCGAATACAACCAAGTTAAGGAGAACCCATGATTAAAACACTCATCGCATCAGCTATTCTAATGACCAGCATTTCTGGCTTTGCAGCGACCTCCATCAACGACTTTATCGGCACCTATCGACTCGCTGATAAAAAAGTCGAAGGTGAGACATTCTGCTTTCAACAAATCACAATTAGCCAAGAAGACGACGGCACTATCGGCATCTATCGCGAAGACACTTCCTATGGCCCGATGATCAATGCGGAACTCAACGGCAGCCCCCGCAAAAATAGCGGATCCCATGGCGAAGCGATGAGCAGCCGCAAAGGTAAAGACTCTGTGACATTGAAAAATGATATTCTGACGTTCGAATACAGCGGCACCACAAGCCTGCTGGGAGTTCCCGTTGCTCGTGAATCCGATACAATCTCAGCAAAGCTCGCTCAAGGTGGAAAAGCTTTGGCCGTGACTCGCACGACTTTCGAAGGCCCCGTTGCAGGCATCGGCAAAAAAGGCAAAGCTCTCTGCGCTTACACAAGATAATATAAAGAAGTATCTGAAAACCAAAAGGAAGCCCCCGGGCTTCCTTTTTTTATTTGCACGACTCGCCTTCGTGACAAATGAGTTCCTGATCCGAAGAGGTTGATGAGGCCTGATTAGAAATACCGCCAAAATATTCAAGCGCTGCGAAGCACGCGATCGCACCTACGATCAGTGCACATAATCCAAAAATGATTCGAGTTTGTTTTTTCACGGAATAGACTCTAAATCATTTTCTATTTTATGAGAAATGATTTTTCTAAACGCTGAGCAGTTTGTCAGAGATGATGCTGTGGACGCCCATGGCGAAAAATTCTTTCGCGCGCTCGACATCGTTCACGGTGTATACGGCGATTTGATAACCAAGCTTCATGAATTTCTCAACGCGCTCTTTGGACGTCATCTTTTGATCCCAATGCAGGAACTGCGCATCACAGAGTGGAAGAAGACTCATCTGCTTTAAAAACCAATAATTTTTTGGTTCATCATCTTCACTGACCAACAGGGCCCGGGAAACTTCCGGAACAAAGCCCTTCGCACGAATGAGACTAAACGGATTAAAACTCGAAAACACAACACGTTCTTCGGCGTTATATTTTTTCACAAGCTGACTCACGCGAATCTCAAGCGCAGGATCCACCGCCGAATCCGTCTTCAGTTCTATGTTCAAAAAATCAGGTACATCTTTTGATGCAAGTACTTGCTCTAACGTGGTCAAATTCGAAGCAAAAACTCTCGCTTGCTCTAACGTCAAAGCTTTCATATCCACGGGCGCTTTATGCAGACGTTTCAGATTCGCATCATGGTAGAGCACCGGCACATAATCACGCGTCAGGCGGACGTCGAACTCCACCATTTGACTGCCGCGCTTTTTAGCAGCCTGCAAAGACTCCAGAGTATTTTCTGTAGTCCCATCCGTCCAAAATCCGCGGTGAGTTTGAAACTTTTTTTCTAATAACATCATGACTATTTTTTCTTCTTTGTTAAATCCGTCGGTGTAAACTCTGGGTTATCACGTTTTCCGCTAAGGAGCCATTTGTGCGAAACTTTCCCAACCTGAGATTGAACTTGGCCCGACAAAACACCCTCAGCGTTCCACTCCCCTTCGGAACTCAAACGGCCGCCTTTATCCAATTGCGCCGAGAAGTTCTTCCAGCCAAGCACTTTGAAGCTTTGTGCATGGAACTGAGAAGCGAGGCTTTTCATCTGAAGTTTTCCGTCGCTCATCCAGTCAGGCTCAATCAGATTTTTCAAAATTTGAAACGCGGGTGAACCGACCGAAATCGCCATCTTATGAATCTGGGCTTGGGACTGAATTTCTCCACCGGCATAGTCGACGTTAAAACGCGCTTTTTCAAACGCGACACCTTCCACGTCGGCAGATTCTGAGTTCAGCACGCCTTTAACGTGACTCATTTTTCCCTCTTGGAATTTGATATTCATATCGCCACTGATTGCACCCACCTGACCACCGGCGGTCATCAGGCGCACGACGTTGGGTGACAAACGAATTTCATTGGCCTTGGCTTTCACTTCCACCGTTTGAAAGTCCCGATTGGCGGCAAGCTGCAACTGCCCATCAAATACGCCCTGATCCGGCACGAAGCGCGACACTTTCACGTTCCAATGATCTTTATCCAGCGACACATCCGCTGCAATCTCGCGCAGGACCTGCATCTCGCGCTGGCCTTTATTCGAGAAAATAAACTCTAAGCCCCGGTGCACCCCCGAGAGCTTCATGTGATCCTGATCCGTGATCTCTGCGGTTCCATCGAAGCTCCCTAACTGCCCGAGGATCGGTGCCGGATGCGGCTTATTCATCAGGGCAAAGAGCTTATCACCATTCAAACGGCGAATACCGACCGTGAATGGGAAATACCGCATCGGCGCCAGCGAAGTCACACGAATCTCATCGACTTTCAAATCTCCGAGATCCCCTTCAAGACGGATGTCTTTCATTTGCATCTGCGCGGTTTTAAAATTCGACTTTGCAATCGTTGATTGGGCATTCAGCGACACCCACACCTGGCGGCCATTGAGATCCTCTTTGAGCCACTGGAATTTTCTCATGACTTGGAAAACCTGGCTGAGCGGAATGTGCTTCAAATCCAATTCCGTCGCGAGTTCTTCTTCTTTCATGCCGTAGTTGGCCTTGATCTGATAACTGCCTTCGCGCCAGTTGCCGGACAAGCGGCCTTGCAAAGTCGCGCGCGGAAACTCGCTGTATTCACCCCACACCGTTGCGTGTGAAAGATAATCCCCGACAAGTTCGTCACGCATCAGATGTGTTTTTGCTGTCATCTCAACAACCCGCGGAGAGTTGGATTTTAAGCGAATCGCAAATGAGTTCAAATCAACAGGCTCTGCCAAATTCGGCGCATAGATTTTTAATTGATCAATCAGAATAGCTCGTACTTCAGGGGCGCTAGATGACGGCCCTCCCTTAGGGGCTGAAGCATTGTCTTTCAAAGTAACAAAACGCTTAATCTGAGGAGTTTCGTTTTTCTTTTCTTCGGTGGATTTTTCGCAGTTCTTGTACAAACTACGTAAATTTATTTTCACCTGCCCGGCTTCAACCTGAGTCACCGGATTTTCACCTTGAACGAGCGACCAGAAGGACAGCGGCAAACGGATTTCATCGGCCGTGAGTTCCGGCTGCATCCAGCACTCGTTGTCAGATTCCATTTTCACTTTTGTGATGATGACAGCAAATCGCGGCAAGAATCCGCGAGCTAGACTGATTTGCGCCCCCTCAAAGTCCACTTGCACATCTTTGTGCATACGACTTGCCGCGGACTCAACCATGGATTTTACTTTGTTCGGAGCAATCAAGCCACGAATGACAAGACCCAAGACAACGGCGAGCAAAACGCCGCTAAATAAAACAAAACGGCCCGGTTGTTCAGCAATCAGGTTCTTATCATCTTCAGAATATCTTGGAGTTCGCGGCCCAGCCATCATCACTTCATTTTGACGAAGCTTCGGCGGACCGACAACGAGAATTCAAACTATTTGGACTACTTCGTCGGACTATTTAAATTCAAATGAAATGACTTCGTAATCTTTGTCGCCTTTAGGGCTTTGTACGAGGACAGAATCACCGACTTTTTTACCGATCAAAGCACGGGCTAACGGAGACAAAATCGAAATCATGCCTTGTTTTACGTCAGCTTCGTCCACGCCAACGATTTGGTAAGTGGATTCTTCATCCGTCTCTTCGTCGCGGATAGTGACGTGCGCACCAAATACGATGCGATCCGATTTGATTTCAGCTGGATTGATGATTTCCGCACCGGCGATTTTGCCTTGAATTTCAGCAATACGGCCTTCAATCATGCCCTGGCGCTCTTTAGCAGCATCGTACTGAGAGTTTTCACTGAGGTCACCATGGGCGCGAGCCTCTTCAATGGCACGGATAACATCAGGACGCTCTTCAACCAACAGTCTTTTTAGTTCTGCATCAAGAAGTGCTTTACCTCGAACAGTCATCGGTAATGTATCAGCCATGGAATTTAACTCCTTTTAAAAAACGGGAGCCAAAGTTCTACTCAAAATAGGCCTAAACAGCAAGAAATTAGTGCTGCGCGGCAGGCTATGCTGTCCAGTTCTGACCTGGACCGGGTACAGCAAAGGTGACCCCGGGGGCTATCCCCCTTAAAATAGGGCTTATTTCAAAGGAAGGACCCCCTTTGGCAACTGTGACGGAGCTCATAAAAAATTCGCAAAAGATCATCCTTTCGACCCATCGTCAGTGCGATGGGGACGGCCTCGGAGCCGAGTTGGCCCTGTACTACGCGCTCAAAAAAATCGGCAAGGACGTGAAGATCGTGAATGTCGACGGCACCCCCCGCAAGTACCGTTTCTTGGGTTCCGACAAAGTCATCGCCCTTTTCCAGAACAACCCAGTCATGGACCTGACAGCCGAGCTTTGCCTGATCTTTGATACCAACGACGAGCGCCTGCTCGAGCCTTTGTTTTCAGGCCTCAAAAAGAGTGTCGGGAAAATTGTCTTCATCGATCACCACCCGGTTTTAAAAAACGGTCCGCAACCCACTGCGGAATCGCATATTGACGTCGCGGCGGCTTCGACCGGCGAGCTTGCTTACAATATGATTAAAGAGCTGGGGATTGAGCTTGATAGCAATATTGCCCGCGCCCTTTACACCAGCATCACTTTTGATACCCAGCTTTACCGCTACATCCGCAGCTCGCCGAAATCGCACCTTATCGCGGCGGAGCTCCTAACTCACTCTTTTGATCCACAAGAAGTGCATCGTGCGCTTTTCGGCAACCAAACGGTTCAGAAAATGGCTTTTTTAGCAAAAGCCCTCGGCCAGATTGAATACTTCTGCCACGGCCGCCTGGCGGTGCTGCGCCTGCGCGATGCCGACTTACTTGCCCACAACCTCGAACCCGATGAGGCGCGCGATATTATCGACATGGTGATGAATATTGAGAGCCTTGAAGCCTCTGTGATCTTCCGTGAGGATGCCGAGGATGAGTACAAACTCAGCCTGCGCAGCAAGGGAAAGATCGAAGTTCTCTCAACAGCGGAGAGTTTTGGCGGCGGTGGCCACACCCATGCGTCCGGTGCTTTCATCAAAGGGAAATACATAGACTTAAAAGACAAAGTCGTGAAAGATCTGACAAAGAAGATCTCGCAAATTGGTTGATAACAGGAACGCACTTTAGCGATGCAAAGAAAGAAACGCGCCGAAATTATTTGCCGATGCAACAACGTTCCTCGCGACGTGATTGAGGACGCTATTGCCAATGGTGGCTGCGACACTCTGAATAAGATCTTCGATGAAACTATGGCGGGCGTGGGCCCGTGCGGTGGATCTTGCCGCAGAAAACTCGGCCCCCTGCTTGATCACTATCTCAAAACCGGAACCTTCCCCGAAAAGATCATTGAAGATACCACTGGCAAAGCGCCGGCTCCGGCAAGTAGTAGCAAAAACGAAAGCGGCGGAGAATCTTAATGGCGCGCATTTTAGTCACGGGCTTTCAGCCCTTTCTTCATCACAGCATAAATTCTTCTGAACGCGTCCTCACAGCACTCACGAAAGAACGCCAAGACATCGAGGCGGTTTTCCTACCTGTGAGTTTTCAGAATTCTTTCGCCGTACTTAAGAAACACCTCAGCGCCCAACCCCACTACGACTTTGTGATTATGCTTGGACAAGCCAACGGCCGTGCGCTCGTTTCGCTCGAACGTGTTGCTCTGAATTGGATGGAAAGTAAAAATCCCGATAACGACGGCGAGTGCCCGGCAGGCGGCAGAATTCTCGGTGGCGCTCCGGATTCTTACCTGGTCGATTTCTTTCCATCAGCATGGAAAGAAATTCTGTCCTCTGTTGGCAGCGAAGCCGAAGGACTTGAATACCCGACGAAGCTCGCAGAAGTATCTCTGACTGCCGGAGCTTATGTTTGTAATAATTTGTATTTTAAAATGGCGCATGAGTTGCGCGGCTCTAAAACTCTGCCTTTGTTCGTTCACTTGCCGCTTTTACCTGAGCAGATTGATGAAAATCCAGGTTCGCCTTCGATGAAGCTGACGACCCAGGTGCGGATCGTCAGCGAGCTTTTAAATCTTTTAACAGCCTAACAGCTACTGTTGCAAAGTCAGGATCATCTTACCTTGGCAGACATTCTTGTCCGAATTGTCGATCAATGTCAGCTTACTAAAGATACGATCATAAGACATCACGAAGTAAGTTTTTGAAGTCGGCGTTGCCACGGACTCATACTCATTCTTTGCATTCAATCTTTGCGACACAGTAAAGACGGCTTGAGCTTCGTTGACTCTAACCGAGCCGGTCTCTACCGCGGAACAAGCGTCCTCACAATTTAGATCGAAATTTTGCTGGCTCTCTAAGTATTGTTCGTTGGGTTTAAAGTTCACAACCCAGTGAAGAGTTTTAAGCTTTTCAGTTTTTGTAGCGTCAGCACACTCAACGGTCACATTGTAAGCGCCGGATTTAATCTGCAGAGTTTGCGGCAAAGCCTTTTGCTGTTCTTGAAGAATGGCTTTCTGCTGGGGTGTTAGATTCGTTTTGTTCGTGTTGCACGCTGAAAGCGCAAAACCGAAAGCACAGAGAGTGACCAATGACATCTTAGTAGAAAGCATAAAGAACTCCTCTTAAAGAGGCGAATTTACACGATTTCCGAGAGCTTCTCTACAAATGCAAAAAGGGCCCTTGCGAGGCCCTGTAAAGTCGACAAAAATGTCTAATTGTTAGGCGCTTTTCTTAGCGGGAATGGCGATCGTGCCGCCGTTAAGACGATAATCAATCATCTTTTGCACGTCGGGTCTACAAGTCCCACAGTTCGTGCTGGCGTTAGTTTGGCGGCTCACCGAGGTCGTCGTGTGCGCTCCGGCCACGATCGCCTGATCGATCGTCTGACAAGAAACTCCACGACAATGGCAGACTTCTGCTTCCTTATAGGGGTAATTCCACTCACCGCGAAGCTTCAGGATCAACTCGCGCAAAAGAATCTCGGAATGACTCGTGCCGTTTGGAACTGGCCACTGTTGAATGTCGACGCCAAAGCTCTTACGCATCGATTGCATAAGACTCATCATCTCCGTGCAACCACGGAATTGAACTTTCGGAGCTGATCCGTCCATATTGACTTCAATACGGTCACGGCCTTCAAGTCCAACACTGAATTTTCTATTTTCACCTGACGTAGACATATTGGTATATTCTATGCGAATCGATATGAAGTGAAAGGCTAGGAATGAAGTTTCTTATATTGAGTCGTCTTTCGACCCTTTACTCCACCCGGAGATTGGTCCAGGAGATCACTTCTCTCGGGCACGAGCCCCTCATCGTCAACCCAGAGTCCCCCGAAGAAACGGCCGAGATCCTCATTCCCCGCCTCGGAAATTTTCGCTATGAAGAATCCCTCGCCAATCTCGAGAAATTACAAAACACTTCCGGCGCGAAAGTGACTCTGAATGCAATGCCTTTTTTTCATCAGGCACGCCACAAAAAACGCGCCCATGAAATTCTCGGAACCCTACCTCAACCGAAAATTTTCAACGAAGTAACCACCTTCCCCGTGGTCGTAAAAGACTGCCTTTCAAGCCAGGGGGAAGGCGTTTTCCTCTGCAAAAATCACAATGAACTTTCTGACTGCCTGATGAAATTACAAGGCCGCGAAGTGCTCTTTCAGGAGTTTATTGCCGAAAGCCAAGGCCATGACATTCGCGCTTTTGTGATCGGTCAAAACGTGGTTGCCAGCATGGAGCGTTCTTCGACAAACCCCTTGATAGAATTTCGTTCCAACCTTTCATTGGGAGGCACGGCAAAGTCCGTGACCCTCACTGCGGAGGAACAGGATTTGTGTATTGCCGCCGTTCATCGACTGGGCCTAGATTATGCCGGTGTCGATTTGGTCCGGTCTCATCGAGGAGGTCTTATCCTTGAAGTCAATCCTTGCCCTGGGCTCGAAGGTATTGAAAAATGTAGTCAGAAGAATATCGCCAAGGAAATCGTTCTCTATGCTGAAAGTCTCTGCCGTTCCCATTCTCAAAGATAACTACGTTTTCATTCCGACCAACGGGCAAACAAAAGAATGTGTCATTATTGACCCCGGCCAAGCGGATGCAGTGAAGAGCTTTATCCTCAAAGAGCACCTTCGTCCTCGTGGCATTCTTCTCACCCACCACCACTGGGACCATATCGGTGGCGCGCAAGAACTTAAAAAAGCTTTCGACGTTAAAATCTATGCGCCTTTAAAAGAGCAAAAGCTGATTGATTTTGCCGATGTCTACTTGCAAGAAAATGATTTTGTTTTTGAAGCCGGCATGCAGTTCCGAATTATCGACCTTCCAGGGCATACGATGGGTCATATTGCCTACCTCGAGGAAAAACAAAAATGGCTCTTTAGCGGTGACGTGCTCTTTAGCCTTGGCTGTGGCCGCATCTTCGATGGGACCATCGAGGATCACTACAAGAGCCTCGGAAAAATCAAAGCATTGGACCCCAGCACAATTATTCACTGCACTCATGAATACACAGAGATGAACTTAAAATTTTGTCTTGAGAAATTTCCAGAAGATCCGGCGCTTAAAAACTTTGCGCAGCACGTGCAAGCCCTGCGCAGCCAAGGTAAACCGACCGTGCCGTTTCCTTTAAATCAAGAACTAGAGCTCAATCCATTTTTAAAAGCAAAAAACGAAGCGGACTTCATCGCACTCCGCGAAGAGCGAAATAATTTTAAGACTTAAGGATGCAAACCGGTCTCGGATTTAAAACCGAGATCCCGTTCAAGATTTTTAATCAGATATTCGCGGCGGTAAGCAAAGATCTTTTCAATCTCACTACGTACAATCGTTCCCCCCAGCAAATTGCCAATACTGCCCATGGGCAAAACATAGCGAACACGATCAATCATCAAAGTGCCGCCGGCAAACGGTCGGAACTCGTGGCTATGGTGCCAAAGCGTATAAGGTCCTTCGATCTGCGTATCCGTAAAATGAAAAGGAGGATTCCAATCTTCAATACGACTCTTCCAACGCATCGGCATACCACGAAGTTTCAGGCGGTAAACGATCTCAGTGCCTGCTTGAATCTTTTCAGAAGAACTCGAGACGATTTCAAAATCCAAAGTCGGCGGCGTAATTCTTTGCAAATTTCCCGCGTGGCTAAAAAATGGAAAGATCTCTTCAGGCTTCCAAGGCAAGTACTGTTCAGAGACAAAAATCTCTTCGTCATTTTTATTGCAAACATTTTCCAGAGCTTTTTTTAGATCAGGATATTTAAATTTGTATCCTGTTTGCGTCGCCACTTGCGGAATTGCCCGCTGTGAATCCAAAACAAGCGCTGACATCTCGCCCATCGACGCCCAAAGCACCATCGCCGGAACTCGCGGTGCGAGTCCGACCTCTAAAACGGAAGCCAGCGTTTTAGAAAACTCCTCATTTGTGACTGGATTTGGTGAAACCAAATTCATGGGCCCGCGCAGTGAGTTTTTATCCAGAGCGTGCAGAATCAAACCAACTTCATCCTCGACATGAATCCAACTCATCCACTGCTTGCCCTCGCCAAGAACCGCACCAAGACCGCGACGGAAAAGTGGCAAAAGCTTCTCCATCGCTCCGCCATGGGACGACAGCACCATTCCGGTGCGGATAGAAACCACCCGAGTCGCCGCCAGAGCCTCGCCGTATGAAAAAGTCAAAAGTTCCTCTTCCCAGTCCTGACAAACTTGCGACAAGAAATCTTCTCCCGCGGGGCTCTCTTCAGTCAGAAGCGTGTCGCCTTGGGAGCCATAATAACCAACGGCCGAAGCGCTGATAAAAATCTTTGGCGCTACCGGCAGACTTTGAATCAGATTCCGAGTACCAAGAATGCGCGACTCATAGATTTTTCTTTTACGGGACTCATTCCACCGACCACCGCCGATATTTTCGCCTGCAAGGTTAATCACAGCGTCCATCAAACGCAGATCCGGATGCTCTTTCAGCGGAGCTTCCGTGAGATTGCCAGGGATGATTTCACACGGGAAAGGGAGCGTCGAGCGCGCCTTCTCTGCGTCGCGAGTTACGACGTAGACTTGATCGCCACGGTTCACAAGAGCTTTACCAAGCTCTCTGCCAATCAACCCTGTAGCTCCAGTCATGAGTACTTTCATAACGCCCTCTACTTCTTCAAAGCAGTCTTGAAAGCGTCCAAGGCTCTTTGTCGTGCAAATGTATGATCTACTATAGGCTCAGGATATCGGGAAGTACCAAATTCTGGAACCCATTTCCGGACGTACAAACTATTTTTATCAAATCGTTCGAGCTGAGCTTGAGGATTAAAAATCCGGAAGTAGGGAGCCGCATCACAACCCGTTCCCGCTGCCCATTGCCAATTGCCATTATTCGCCGCAAGATCATAATCCAAGAGTCGCCGCGCAAAGTAGCGTTCACCCTGATACCAATGAATGAGCAGATGCTTCGTCAGAAAACTTGCTGTCACCATTCGGACGCGGTTGTGCATATACCCGGTTGCATTGAGTTCTCGCATACCAGCATCGACCAAGGGATACCCCGTGGTCCCTTCGCACCAGCGTTCGAAGTCGGATTTGCTCTTTCGCCAAGCAACTTTTTCGTACTCCGCACGAAAGCTCCGCGTTTCGACAATTGGAAAATGATGGAGGATTTGCATAAAAAACTCACGCCACACAAGTTCACTGAGCCAGACTTGCGAAAACTTGCGCCCCTCGCGGGCAAGCTCGCGAACACTCAGGGTTCCAAAGCGCAAGTGCAGCCCTAAATGGCTCGTGCCATTTTCAAGCGCAGGGAAGTCGCGGTCTTTCTCATAGTTTTTCAAAACTTTTACTGACAACTCCAGAGAAGGAAACTCAAAGTCTGTCTTTTGAAAACCAATGCTCGTAATGGCCGGCATTGCCTCCGGCTTTTTCACTTTTGCTAAATTCGGCAGATAGCGTGTTGTCGGATAAGACTGCAGATAAAAATCAGAAAGGCCCGCGAGCCATTTTTTCTTATAGGGAGTATACACCGTATAAGGCTTACGGGCCTCCGTGACAATTTCATCTTTTTCAAAAATCACCTGATCTTTAAAAGAAGAAAAAGTCACCCCCAGCGACTTGCAAAGTTCAGAGATTTCGGAATCGCGTTTATTCGCGGAGGGTTCATAATCATGGTTTAAGAAAATCGCAGACGCTTTATGCTCCTTTAAAAGCGTCGCCCACACCTCTTTGGGCTTTCCGTGGCGAACCAAGAGGTCACTGCCTTTTTTCTGGAGCGCACGCTTCAGTTCCTCGACGGTTTCATAAATAAACTGAACCCGGCGGTCGTCTTGATCTTGAAGCTTTTCAAGAATGTCAGTGTCAAAAATAAAGACCGGAAGAACAGGTTTTCCTTCACGCAAAGCGTGATAAAGCCCCGCATTGTCATCCAGGCGCAAATCTCTTCGAAACCAGAAAAAATTCATGGAACCCATCGTCTTTATGTTTAAAGTTTTTCAAACTTTAACGTAAAATAAGTCAGGGACAAAAGCTATGCCTAAAGACAAAAAACCACCTGTAAAAGAGCTCAATAAGATCAAGTCTTCGGTTTTCTCACGCAGTCTGTCCATGGCCAAAATGACCATCAACGCGGGCGCAAGCCTTGCCGGTCATAGCCTGAAGAACACCTTTTCCTCAAAAGAGGACAAAGCCGATAACTGGAAGAGCTTTGTAAAAACACAAGCGCAAGCCGTCAGCAGCGAACTCGGCGAACTCAAAGGCAGCCTCATGAAAGCCGGCCAAATGCTTTCGATGTATGGTGAACATTTTCTTCCGCCGGAAGCCAACCAGTTTCTAAAAGGTCTTCAGTCGGACTCCCCGGCTTTAAAATGGTCCGCCATCGAACCTGTCATTCGCAAAAATCTTTCACCGGACCAGCTTTCGCAGCTCGAGATAGAAAAAGAAGCGCTTTCATGCGCCTCCTTGGGCCAAGTTCACCGTGCACGCATCAAAGCCACCGGTGAAGAGATCGTACTGAAAATTCAATACCCGGATGTCGATAAAGCGATCGACAGTGACCTCAAGGCCTTGAAAAGTCTTTTAGGGATATTAAAACTCGTGCCGAAAGACTTTGATCTCGAGCCCATCTTCCGCGAAGTGCATGATATGCTCGTTCAAGAAACGGATTACGAACTGGAAGCGCGGCTCACTCAAGATTTCTATGAGCGCGTTCAGGATGATTCCCGCTACGTTGTCGCTAAAGTCTATCCGCAGTTTTCCAACCGTCGGATCCTAGCGACGTCTTACGAGCCTTCAGTCCGCGCTGACAGCGTCGAAGTTCAATCGCTCTCTGACAAACGCCGTAACGAAATTGCCTTGGATTTTTTGGATTTGTACTTAAAAGAACTTTTCTTCTGGCATACGGTGCAAACCGATCCTCATATCGGAAACTACGGAATTCGTTTAAATACAGATGGCACCCACAATATCGTCCTTTACGACTTCGGCGCAACCCGCACCTATGGACCTGAGTTCATGGTTCCTTATCAGCGCATGATAGGGGCGGCTCTTGAAGCGGACGACACCGGGCTTCGTGCGGCGGCGGAGGAATTACAATTCCTGGATCCAAACGATAAGTCCGAACTGAGAGCGCTCTTTGAAGAATTCTGCTTTGAATTTGTGGAACCGTTCTTAACACCGGACGATCCCCGCTTGCCCCCCAAAGTGATGGACGACAAAGGGAACTACGACTGGAAAAACACGGATCTCCCGCAACGCTTATCAAAGAAAATCTTTACGGTGATCCGGCAGCACGCCTGGCGAACGCCACCGCGGGAAGTGATTTTCCTCGATCGCAAGACCGGCGGAGTGTTTATTTTTATGTCGGTCTTACGGGCTCGCTGTCAGGGGCGGGAGCTTCTTTTGAAATATCTGGAGCGCTCAGCTGGCTCAACTCGGCGTTAATCAGAGTTAAAAGCTTTTGCACATCCACCGGCTTACTCAGCATTTTCACGTTGAGATCCTGCAATTCCTCATCGAGAAACTGATGATAGCCGGACCACAGAACCATCGGCAATTTCTTGTTCATCTCACGCACTTTGCGCGCGAATTCAACGCCGGACATGCCCGGCATTGAAAGATCCGAGATAATCATGAAATACTGGCTTTGCAGCTCGGTAAACGCTTTTAATGCCGTGATCGGATCCACAAATGCATCCACCTGAAGTCCTTCAATCTCCAGAAGCTCCTTGATCAAGGAACCAATTTCCGGCTCATCGTCGACGATCATTACTTTTTGCGCCGACTTGAAATTATACGGAGTCATTTTCGCTTCCTCGACCGCCTCTGTATTTACAACCACCGGAAGGAAGATTTCAAAATCAGTTCCTTGTCCGGAGGCGCTCTTCACATCGATAAATCCTTGGTGATTGCTGACGATCCTTTGCACCACCACCATACCGATATTTTGTGCGTAAAATGGGTCGAAAATCTTTTCAATTTCATCACGATCCATTTCTTCGCCGTTGTAATGCAAACTCCACTTCACGTAAGGACGATCTTTGATTTGCGCTTGTCGAAGTGTGATACGGATTTCTCCGCCTTCTGTGCCAATCGCCCTTGCTGCATTAACACACAGGTTCAGAAGCGCCTGCTGAATCTGATTCAGATCCGCATTGATATTGAGATCTCCGCAGTCTGCCAGATCCAAGGTAATACGGATCTGCGCTGGCAATGTCGCTCGCAAGAAATCCATCACTTCAGAAAAAATTTTCTTAATCTGAATGAGCTGCACGGAAGACTCGTCTTTTCTGCTGAAAATCAAGATCTGCGCCACCAAGTGACGTGCTCTATGGCCAGCACGCTTAATCGCCTCGAGGTAGTGTTGGTCTTTCGGATCCTTGTGAAGACTCAACATTTTCTCGGTCGTCGCAAGAATAATGGCAAGAATGTTATTAAAGTCATGGGCAATGCCCTCAGCCAGCGTTCCGATGGCCTCCATTTTTTCTGACTGCAACGACCGTTCCTCGATTTGTTTGCGCAGACGTTCCACTTCTTTACGAATCTCATCAGTGTGCACTCGTTCGAGCTCGGCCCCCGCGCGCGCCGCAAACACTGAAAGAACTGTGCGTTTGAGCGGCAGATCCACCATTTCTTTATCGCTGTATATCATCATGATGCCGATCGCACGCTGTTCAGAGTCTTGGAGCACGAGCCCCATGCAGGACTCGACATTGCGATAACTCAGCATGGGATCTTGAGTGAATATTTTGCTGACCGATTTTGGATAAACAAAGAACTCGCCCGGCTTCAAATTATCAAATGGCGTGTTTTTAAGATCATAGATGTAATCCGTACCGAACGTGCCATCAACCCAGTTGACAACAAACTTCACCGCATTCGAATGCTCCGGCATGAGAACACCGATTGCGACATTCCGAACTTCGAAGGCCTTTGAAATCTGCAAACCAAGCTCACGCAGGAAATCGTGGCCGGTCAGAACTTCGGTTTTCTCTTGAATACGGCGAATAAGATCTTCTTTGGCGGCATGCTCTTCCAGGGTCTGGCGCAGAGAATCCTGGCGCTTCCGTACGAGATTGGTTAAAAACATCAGTGCGCTCATGAAGATCAAGAAAATCGCAAGCACCGAGAAGCTGACCAGCCTCCAGCCGGAAAAGATCGCATCGGTGTTGTAGCCAACGTAGGTCATTAAGCCATAAGCTTTTGAAAATTTGTAGTAGCCGACTTTTTCAAACCCATCGATACGGCTCGTGCCTTCAATAACGCCCTCGCCCCCCATATTAATACTTTGAGAGAAAGCAAAACTCTTTCCTTCAGCACCGCTGAGGTCAGGAAAGCGGTAAATAACTTTGCCGTCATCACGGAAGACCGTGAAACTCACTCCCCGAGGAAGATGCAAATTTTGGTAAAAGGTCTCAAAGTCCTCAACCGAGCGAGTGATTCCGATCAACCCTTGAAAGCGGCCATCAGCGCCTCGAAGAGTTCTATTAAGAGAAATCACTTTGCGCTTGTCGATCTCAGAAGCCGATGCTGACGAAAACACGGTGTAGTTCTTTTGCGTACGGAGGTAATTAAAATCCGGAGAGTCTTTATAGGAAACAGTCAGTTTTTGGCCGTACGGAACCAATGTTGTTAAGCGCACATGGCCTTCTTTATCGACGGCGTAAATTGAACGGATAAAGCCCTCAGCAAGGAAGCCCTGCGCCCGTATAAAGAAACGATTGAGATCCGCATCGCTGACATTGTCTAAGCCACCGCGTTCTTGGATGCGGGTTGAAATGTATTCCAGAGGGACGGCCATCGCATCAAATTGGCGGCGGTTGATTTCATCCAAAGCCAAGGTCAAAGAACGGGTTTGAGAAAATGCGGATTCTTTTAGTTGAGCTCGCGCCGAAAAAATAGAAAAAGCCAAGAGGCAGCCCACAAGAAGTACCATGAGCACATAGAAGGCCCACAGGTACTTGTTAAAGAAACGATCCTTTATTCCGACCAGATTTTCAGGATAGCGCAGTAGGCTCAACTCTCAGCTCCTCAGTGGTTTAACTGTATAAGGGTATAAACAAAACTTTCCAAATGGATTCTCTATAGTGTCTCAGAGACCGTTCGCTTCGTGTCGATTAAGAAGAAAACAGGATAACTTTATCTAGCTCCCGAAATGGACTTTTAAGTGCGGTCAAACATTGACCCCCTAAACCCCGGGTGCTAATCAGATTTCATGAAAACACAATCTCAACTGCACCGCTTCGCTCAGTTCCTCTTGTTCTACACCTTGCTTGTGATTTTATGGGGGGCGTGGGTGCGGATTTCCCACTCGGGTGACGGCTGCGGCGCGAGCTGGCCTCTGTGCAACGGCCAGGTGATTCCCGAAGCCGAACATAAGAAAACCTGGGTGGAGTTTAGCCATCGCATGACTTCAGGCCTGTTTGGTTTGCTTGTGATTTACATGTACTGGATGGGGCGTAAAATCGCTCCGAAAGGCACCGCTCTTCGTAAAGCGCTTCTTGCAGTTCTCGTTTTAATGATCACCGAAGCCCTCTTGGGCGCAAAACTCGTTCTGTTTGGGCTTGTAGGCAATAATGACTCTTTCTTCCGTCTGTTTGCGATGGGTCTGCACCAAGTGAATTCTTTATTGCTCTCAGGCATGGTGGCGCTGGTCGCTCTCTTCTCGAGTGATTTGCCGACACGAGCTTTGGCGGCTGCCAAAGTAGCGGCGAAGAAACCTTTGCCAAAGGGAGCACTTGCGTTCTTGGTGTTCTTTGTGGTGGTCGCCATCACCGGCGCGTTTGCTTCTTTATCCTCGACACTGTTCCCGTCAGAGTCTGTCCTTGAAGGCATCACAAAAGATTTTGCTCCGGATGCCCACTATCTTTTGCGTATTCGTATTTCGCACCCGATCTTGGCGACATTGATCGGCGGCGGGCTTGCACTATTTTTCTGGCTAAAATCACAGGACGAAACCAATGAAGTTCTTCGCAAAAGCACTCTGCAAGTAGCACTGATGTTTGCGGTGGCGGTGGTCTTTGGCTATCTCACGCTCTTTAGTCTTGCGCCGATTTGGATGAAGGTCCTTCATCTTCTCATCGCCCACCTGGTGTGGATCGTGCTTTTACGCTGGTATGTTTTGAAAAAGCTCACCCGTTAGGTGGTGAGCTCGTTAGATTCTGTGAGGCGGTGAAGGAAACGAATCTTTTCGTTGATATCGTTGAACTCCAAAGACATCTGCTGCAAATCGTAGTCGCGAATCAAATATGATGAAAATGCACCGACGATCTCTTCAGGCCCTGAAAGACTGCGCATAAAGATTTCCTGCTGTTGAGCATCCGGAATATGAGTGTGAATCCAGCGAGTCAGAATTTTTAGCAAATGATCAAGACCGGCTTCGTTCTCAGGAAGAACTTCGGTGTTTTCTTCGACTTTTGTCGCTTCGACCACCAAGTAAGGTGTGCCACGATCTACGACACGGCCAAGCCTGACTTTACCCGCTCCTTGAAGGAAAACCAGCAACGTTCCATTCAAGCGCTCCTCAACAATCTGTGGATAGCCATAGCCTGCCACGGCTCGTACATAGGAAACGGACTCGCCAGGTTTCACGGGTGCGACCTGAGAGGCGTCTTCGATAAAACCAATAGCGATTGGAAGCTTTTTATCAGCCGCAGTTTTGACCATTTCCAAGTAACGAGGCTCGAAAATGTTCAAAGGCTTTGTCGTCTTCGGAAAAAGACTGACATTGACGAGGGGGAACAAAAAAACTTCCATGACAATTCAGCTCCACAGATTGAAGATTGATTATAGGAAGGTCAGAAGGCAAAAGCTAGGTGAAAAAATGCAAGCAGGAAGGCCAATAATCTTTTTTGACGGCATCTGTCATCTGTGTAACGGATTTGTGGATACTGTTCTCCGAAAGGATGTCCAAGGTCACTTCCAGTTCGCCCCCCTCCAAGGAGAAACTGCCGTAAAATTACTCACCCCTGAAGAGCGTTCGGAACTTACGAGCGTCATTCTTCTCGAAAATGGACACAAAATCACTCGCTCAGAAGCGGTATTAAGAATTCTTGTTAGGCTCGGCGGTGTTTATCGTTTGTTTGCCGTGGGATATTTTCTTCCACCTTTTTTACGAAACGCCCTCTATACGTGGGTGGCTAAAAACCGTTATGCGTGGTTTGGTCAACGCGAAGTCTGCCGCCTTCCGACCGCCGAAGAGAAAGAACGCCTTCTCCCCTAGACCTTCATACGAAAATCATTTTTCAAAACTTCAACAATCGGACGATCTGCTTCCGATAGTATTTGCACATCAAGTTCTTTTGGTTTCACCCAGCGATAAGCATCGTGTTCGGCAAGATGAAATGGCTCTGGCGGCACTTTTGCCCAAAAGAAACTCAAGCGAATTTTTTTACTCGGATACTGGTGAATATTCTCGCCGATGTAGCTTTCAACTTCGATGACAATACCGATCTCCTCGAGAATCTCCCGCTTCAAAGCGGAAGTAGCGTCCTCACCAGCTTCCACCTTGCCGCCGGGAAACTCCCAATGGCCGGCACCACTCATGCCTGGACCGCGACGGAAAATCAGCACCTCTCCGGCCCGATAGAGAACAGCAGCCACGACGTGAACGCCATCTTGTTGATGCAAACTCAAAGCAAAACTCCTTCAATGAGGCAGCCAGACTAAAGTATATCCACAGAGTCCCATGAAACAAAGAGTTCATTAACAAACGGAGGCTTTTTTGCTATATTTTAAGCAGCCATGTTTTCAAGCCCCGACAATCTCTCTCATTACTCGGTTCGCAACGCTTTCATCTGGTTAGCTCTCGCTTTCCAAGCCGGAGTGGTCAACGCCGGCGGACTTCTAGCCTGCCATCGCTTCGTCACCCACACCACTGGTTTCGGCACTTCCTTCGGTATCGAAGTCGCAAATGGTCACACACAAATGGCCGTCGGCATGCTTTCGGTGCCGATTTTCTTCATCTGCGGCGCCATGATCTCCGCGTTTCTTGTCGACCGTCGCTTGATTAAGAATCAGCCTCCGAAGTATGCCACTGTTTTATTCCTAATGACTGTCCTCATGGGAACAACTCTCAGTGCAGGCGTTGCCGGCCAATTTGGCGTTTTTGGTGAGCCGCTCTCTATGACCCGCGATTATATTTTGCTTGCCCTGCTTGCGCTGACCAGCGGGTTGCAAAACGCCATGGTGACAACAGCCTTTGGTGCCATCGTCCGCACGACTCACCTCACCGGCATCTCTACGGATCTTGGCATCGGCCTTGTCCGCTTGATCTCGAATTCCCAAAAGCCCGAGCAACGTCACAACGAAGTCCGCGCTACTTGGATGCGTGTCGGGATTATCTCTTCATTTATCTTCGGATCTACGCTATCTTCTTTTATCTACCTTTCGGTGCAATACTGGGGGTTTGTCATTCCATTTGCGATCTCGGCTCTGTTGTGGATGATTAGCCTTAGCTTCTTCAAAAAAGAAACCTTGATGTCACTGAAAAATAAGATCGCTAGTTAGGACGTGTAATGATTGATTTGGGCAACTCGTATTTTATTATTTTGATCAGCGGCATCGCAATTTTCTTGTATGGCATGAGCATGGCGAGCCACTCTCTCGAAAAGCTGATGGCCAATAAAATCACGGGCCTGATGCACAAGTTGTCCGAAAGCAAGTTCCTTTCCATCGTTGTCGGTATTTCTTTAACCACTCTTTTGCAAAGTTCAGGCGCAGTGACCTCTATGCTTGTGGGCTTGGGCTCAGCCCGCGTAATCACTCTTCGTCAAGTGATGGGTGTTATTATCGGCACTGCGATTGGCTCCACACTCACCGTGCAATTGATCTCTTTGGATTTGGGTCAGTATGCTTTGCCCCTTTTTGCGGTGGCTTTTGCTGTTTACTTCCGCGCAAAAAAACCGGTGTTTAAAAATATAGCCATGGTATTTATGGGTTTTGGCATGCTGTTCTTGGGTCTGAAATTTATCGGTATCAGCGCCCACCATTTCGCCGAAATGGAGATGATGAAGGACGTATTCAAATCCCTTCGTGACAACCCCATGTACTCGCTGATGATTTCGATGGCCTTCTGTATGTTCGTACAAAGCAGCGCGGTCACAATCGGTATCGCAATGAGCCTTGCAAGTGTCGGCGTGATTTCTATCTACGATGCCATGTTGTGGGTTTACGGTGCCAACATCGGCACAACCTCTGTCGCCTTGATCGCAGCGGCTGGCAGCAATCACATCGGTAAGCAAGTGGCATGGGCCCACTTCTTCTACAAACTTCTAAGTGCGGTGCTCTTCTATCCATTCACGAATATCTTTATCGAGTTCCTTGAGACCTTCAACACAACACCTTCACGTATGACAGCAAACGGTCACTTGGCGTTTAACGTCATTTCAGCCATTGCCTTCTTTCCATTTATCAACAAAGCGGCGAGTTTTATTGAAAAAATGTTCCCGCCAAATCCTGAGGACGCATTTGGTACGGAGTTCGTGAATCTGAACAACTATCAAAGCTCCGCTCTTGCCGTATCTTATGCAAATCGCGAAATCATGCGGACAGCCGACATTGTTCGTAGCATGATCGAAGATTCTATCCGTCTGTTTGAAACGGCAGATCCGGCACTCATTCAATCGATCAAAGAGCGTGATAACAAGGTCGACTTCCTTTACCGCGAAACAAAGATGTTCCTTCTTGATCATGCTAACAAGAGCACGACGGTCGTACACCAGAACATCATGAGCATGATCATGTTTATCAGCGATCTTGAGCGCGCCGCCGATGCGATTGACATCAATATTATCGCTTTGGCGATTAAGAAAAATGCTCTTCACTTGGAATTCTCTGACGAAGGCATGTCTGAGATTAAGAGCCTGCACAACCAAGTAGTGATGGTTGCGCAAATGGCGATCAATTCGTACCAAACTCGCGAGCTCTGCCCTGAAGTGATTCAGCTGAAGCGTGAGCTGGCGAAGCACGAGATTTCTCTTCGTGAAAACCATATCGGCCGATTGAATCGCGGAATGCGCGATTCAATCAATACAAGCTCCATTCACTTGGATCTTTTGAGCGAGTACCGCCGTATCGCAAGCTTGCTCTGTAACCACGCGTATTCGACGCAGAAACAATAGGAGTTCTTATGTTGCGTAGTATTGGCCTGCTGTTTCTTTCAAATGTCTTTATGACTTTTGCTTGGTACGGGCACTTAAAAAATTTTAAAACCAGCGCCTTATGGATGGCGATCATGGTTAGCTGGGGCATTGCCTTTTTCGAGTACTGCCTACAGGTCCCTGCCAATCGTATCGGTTCTGATTACTTCTCGCTTCCTCAACTAAAGGTCATCCAAGAAGTCATCACGATGATCGTCTTTGCCGGCTTTACAGTCATGTACATGAAGCAACCCATTAAATTGGACTTCCTCTGGGCAAGTCTCTGCATGGTGGGCGCCGTTTACTTCATGTTTCGCGGCGCCTAATTGACAGGACGGACTTTCTGAGTCGCCTTGAGAATCGCTTCAAATTCGCGCTGGAATTTTTCCATCACGTCTTGAGCGACCTTCTCAGGACTTAATTTTAAATCTTCAAGCGAACAAGTCTCAACCGGCGTGCCCTTGTTGGTGCAGTTAATTGCCAAGTGAATCATCGTTGAAACCGGCGATTTCGTTGCGATACTGATATTGAGCTTCTTTTCACCCCAGAAAATATCATCCCCATCGCGCTCCAGCTGCGCTTTACCGAGAGCTACATGAGCTTCAGCTTGCAGATAATCACGAATGATTGAGGCAAATAGCCTCTGCAGGGCCACTCCCGAGAATAGATCACGATCAAAGACCTCAACAATAAAGTGAAGCATTTCAGCCCCCGCAATCGGAGACTTCGCCAACAGATCCTCGCCGTCGACCATGTGCTCAAAAGAAATATCACAAGGCCCCGTCCAACTGACGATCGAGTTTCCAAGGACCCCATAGGTCAGATATGCAAACAAGGATTTCAGCTGAGTGCCGTCGTAGGTGATTTTTTCTTTGATGAAAAGACTCTGCATGAAAACTCCTATGCGAGATATAAATTTTTAACGTCCACACCAGCAACTGCAAACGCGCGTTTTGAGCGCAGGCAAGACTCACACTCGCCGCACCATTTCTCTTTCGAGAAGTAGCACGGCCAGAGAAGATGCCATGGCATATTCAACGCCATTCCCTTCTTGACGATATCCGGTTTCTGCAACTTTACAGTGAAGCACTCGACTTGCACGTGGTTCGCTGTCGAATACGAGAGCGATGTGGTGAGCTCTTTCATGAAAGCTTCGGAATTATCAGGAAAAGTCGTGGCTTCTTCAGCATTAAAACCAGGAATCACAATCTGCGCGCCAAGGGCTTCGGCAAATGCCGCTCCGATATTGAGAAAAATACCATTGCGATTTGGCACCCAAACAGATTTCGCCGTTTGCAGGGACTGCTCATGGCTTTGAATATCGACATTTTTCCCTGTAGGAACTGCTTCGGAATCCACCAATAGCGAAGACTTATTGAAGTCCTTAAACCATGGCAAAGACACAACCTTGTGCGGGATTTTCAGATACTCCGCAAGTTTTGCCGAATGCTCGATCTCTTTCTTGGCTGCCTTTTGGCCATAGTCAAACGTCAGCGCTAAAACGACTTCTTCTTTTTGAGCGGCCTCAAAAAGATTCACCGAGGAATCAAGCCCTGAAGACAATAAGACGACAGCTTTTCTTTTCATGATGTAAAACCCTGTTAGTTACTCGGACGCAAATCACGGACTAAAATCTGAATACTCTTTTGGCCGGCAAAGTAATTCCACTGAAGTTCACCTAAAACATCCAGATAAACCACTTCACTCTCGAGAACCTGAAGCTGACGAGGCGAAGGAGAGAACAACAAGGCCTCTTGACTGGAAGGTCCTCCGTCACCATCAAGCAATTTCAAACGCCAGTGACCGCCCTTAAGGCTTTTCTTTGAGTGCACCATCACTCGCTGAAAATGAATCAGGGGCGTTGTAAAGCCCGTGCCAAACGGACCGACGAAATCATACCACTTCATCAATGGCGTTCCGACATCTGCAAGCTTGGCTTCGACATCGTAGAACACTTCAACCGCTTTTGGCTTTTCATGAAGGTCGTGGAAATGCTTTTCCAGGCGATCCATCACACCCTCAAGCTTATCTGCGTGCAGTTCAAAACCAGAAGCTGCGGAGTGACCGCCAAAGCGGCTCAGCAAATCGCCCGCTGAGGTCAGCGCCTCCACCAAGCAAGCCTCTTGCCCTTGGGGTAAGCGCGCGCTGCCGACGATCACGTTGTCATCACCCCAAGCGCCGACGAAGGCCGGCTGATTAAAGACCTGGGAAAGTTTGGTAGCAATAAGTCCCACAACCCCACGATGAAAATTGCGAGACGCTACAAAGACAAAATTCTCGCGGTTCCAGTCTTTAAGAAGCTCCATCGCTTCGGCTTCAGCATCACTCTGCAGTTGCACGCGTGTGGAGTTGTTTTTCAAAACCTGACGAACCATTTCACTGGCTTTACCGTCGTCATCAACGAGAAACAAATCAATCGGTAAAATACCAGATTCCATGCGGCTAAGCGCATTCAGCTTCGGCGCAAAACGAATGGCGACGTCCTGGCTCGTCAGCGCGCGGTTATCAAGACCAAGCTCAATCAAAAGCGCGCGCAATCCCGAGCGCTTTGTTTCAGCCAGTTTTAATAGTCCGTGCTTCACGAGCACGCGATTGTCGTCCAAAAGCGGCACCATGTCCGTGAGGGTCGCAATCGTAAAAAAATCTAGAACGTCTTTAAGATCAAAATTATTTTTCGGAAGCTCCGGATGATCCACGAAGTAACGTTTCAAAGCACGCAATAAATAGAACGCGACACCTGCGCCGCAGAGATAACCCAAGCCCGAAACATCGGCTTCCTGATTAGGGTTCACGACAACATAAGCCGGCGGCAAGACAGGTCCCGGCAAATGATGATCCGTCAGAATCACGTCCACACCGAGCTTTTGCGCGGTTTCAACTGCGGGGTTCGCCGTTATGCCCACATCCACAGTGACAATTAAACTCACGCCTTGCTTATGGAGTTCTTCGACCACATCAGCATGAAAACCGTAACCTTGCGACAAACGCTTTGGCTGATAATGAATAACGTCGGTAAAACCCAAAGCCAGCATGCCGGTTTTTAGTAGCGCCAATCCTGAGGTGCCATCTAAGTCAAAATCGGCATAGATGCAGATCTTTTCTTTATTGATCGCCGCTCGGCCTAAACGTTCAACAGCCTTATCCATGCCGTTTAAAAGCATTGGCTCTTTTAATTCCGTGAGTTTCGGAAACAAAAGCTTATCGACTTGCTCAGAAGCGGCAAATCCCCGGGATGCGAGGATCTTGCCGATCAGAGGAGGAAAAGGTCCTTCTGCCGGTTTAATCTCTTGATCTCGCGATCTCCAAAGAGGACTCATTCCTGCTCCTTTGATTGAATTAAAGGGCGCCACCATCCAGGCGATGCCCCGAAAGATAGAACATTATAAAACAAAAAAGGCGACTTTTCAGCCGCCTTTCTCGAAGCTTACGCACCTTGCTGCACACCGGTAAGTGGCTTACGCCGATCACCGGACAGATTATGCTGCTTTAGCGCGCGCGAGCTTCAATTTTTCCATGATCAACACGAAAGGTGCTGCCACGTAAATCGAAGAGTATGTACCGAAGAAGATACCGATACAGATCGCAAACGCGATATCTGAAACAGTTCCATCAGCAAACAAATACAAGCAAAGGGCAGATACGAATGTCGTGCCGGAAGTAATGATCGTACGGCCAAACATATCATTGATCGCTCTATTCACGATAAAGTTAATTCCTTTATCGCGGAAGTGACCTTCGGTTTCACGAATACGGTCAAATACCACGATGGTGTCATTTAAAGAGAAGCCGATCAGTGACAACAAGGCTGCCAAAACTGGTACGTTCACTTCTTTACCCACCAAAACGAAGATCGCCAAAGTGATGATCACGTCATGCACCAAGCACACAACTGCACCCGGAGCGAATTTATAATCGAAACGAAGTCCTACGTACACGAGGATCACGATCAGGCAGTAGAATACCGCCAAGAACCCATTACGCTTCAACTCCGCACCCACTTGAGGACCCACCGTATCAACACGGCGGATATCTGGCTCATTGGCAACGAGGTCTTTGCTGATAGCATCTTTCAAACGCGCAATCGACGCGTTCAAAAGCTCATTCGTTTCTTTATCAGTTTTACCGTGTTCACCTTGGAAACGGATAATGTACTCATTCTGGTCACCAAAGCTTTGAACACCGACTTCGCCGAGGTTCAATTTTTCAGTCGCCTTACGAACTTGATCAATATGAGTTTCTTTACCGAACTTCACCTGCATCTCAGTACCGCCCTTGAAGTCGATCCCCCAAGTTACACCGTGGATTGCAAGGTAGATCAAAGAAACAATCACCAACAACAATGAAATACCGCCAAAGAGGCCGACTTTACCGACGAAGTCGACACGGCCAGCGGAGTCCTGCGGATTTGTTTTATTAACGTTTTTTTCCATGTTCATCACCTATACAGACAATTTCTTAACGCCCATTTTGTTCACCAATGTATCCACGATCACTTTAGAAAGGAATACGTTTGCAAACATCGTCGTCACGATACCAATCAACAAGTTCACCGCAAAACCACGTACTGGGCCCGTACCGAAGTACAACAATACGACCGCTGTCGCTGCCGTCGTGATATTCGCATCAACGATCGCAGACATGGCTCTGTGGTAACCCTCTTGCAAAGCACGTTTCCAAGAAGAACCCGCACGGAGTTCTTCACGAATACGTTCGTTAATCAAAACGTTCGCATCCACGGCAAAACCGACGGTCAAGGCAATTGCGGCAATACCTGGCAATGTCAGAGTTGCACCCAAAGACGTCAGGAGCGCAAACACCGACACGATATTCACAGCCAAGCAAATATCCGCAATGATGCCCATAGAACGGTAGTAAACCGCCATGAAGATCACGATCAAGATCGCGCCGATATAAGAAGCCATTTTAGCTTTATTAATAGAGTCAGATCCCAAAGACGGACCCACGCGACGCTCTTCCAACTGCTCAAGAGTTGCAGGCAAAGCACCCGCACGCAAAGCTGTTGAAATCATCTTCGCTTCTTCCATACCCTTTTGACGATCACGACCACCACCCAAAGTGATGACCGCGCGGCCACCCGAGATACGGTCTTTGATGTTTGGAGCAGACTTAACAACTCTGTCCAAAACGATCGCCATACGTTGACCTGTGTGACTTCCAGTCAAATCCGCGAATTGCTTCGCGCCATGGCTGTTGAAAGTCAAAGCCACTTCTGGTTCACCGTACTGGCCGTAGCTGACGAAAGCGTCATCCAAAGCGCCACCGTCCAAGTCTGTATCTGTTTTTAACAAATAAGGGATTGCGCCGATTTCCATTTTGGTCGCGTTCTCAGATTTTTCGAAGTACACAACCGTTTTTTCTGGCAACTTTGCTTTCAAATCGTTGTTCAAACGAGTGACGTACTCAGAGTACTTCATCGTCGCCATCGAGTAACCACCCGCTTTTTCAGCGTCCGCGATCATCGCTTGCAACTCTTGAATGCCTTTGTCGTTAGAAACGATCATGAAATTCAATTTCGCCGTTGTATTGATCAACTCTTTGGCGCGTTCAGCATCGGCCATACCCGGCAACTGAACCAAGATACGGTTGTCACCTTGTTGAGTAATACTTGGTTCCGCCACACCGAATTCATCGATACGGTTACGGATTGTTTCGATGGCTTGATGGATGACCTTTTGCTTGTAGTCATTCAAGTAGCTGTCGAAGTAACGAGTCACGATTTCGCCATCATTTTCGCTCATGATTTGCAAAGTCGTGCCGTAGTGCTTATTCAAATACTCTTTAGCTTTCTCCAAAGTTGCCTTATCACCCGTGATGGTGATTTCGCCTTCTTCCGCTTTCAAAGATTTTACATCAGTCACGCCGATGCTTTCTTTTGCGAAGTCTGCTTTGAGGCTATTCACCAAACGTCCCGTGGATTCAGCGATCACACCTTGCACGTCCGCGCCCATCACCAAGTGCAATCCACCTTGGATATCCAAACCGAAGTTCAATTTGGCTTTCGATGGCCACCATTTGTTTTCCATGTTCACAACATTCGGTGTCACCCACACGATCGCGAGTGCAACACCCAATACCGCTAGCACGCTTCTCCAACGCAAACTTTCCATTAGTTCTTTCCTTCTGTTGTTGCTTTTGCCTGAGATGACAAGATCTGGCTACGCAAGATCTTTACGCGAACTCCATCCGCGATTTCCAAAGTGACAAAAGTGTCGTTGATTCCTTCGATAGTGCCAAGGATACCGCTGGTCGTGATCACGGCGTCACCACGTTTAAGTTCCGTCACGAACTTCTGGTGATCTTTTTGTTTTTTGGCCTGTGGGCGGATGATCAAGAAATAGAAAATCACGAAGATAAAAATGAATGGCAAAAACATTTCTAATCCAGATGGCTGAGCGGCGCCGCCTGCTGCTTGAGCAAATGCTTTTGAACCAAAGAGTAACCAATACATGAACAACCTCCACTTAAAATAGAAGTAAAAAATTGACCATGTTCTGCTAACGAAATCAATCGTTTATGATTGGAAACTCGAATTCTGCTAGAGGCTTGCGTCCTTTTTAATGAAACGCGTTAGGCAGTCGTCACGGAAAGCCGCCCATGTGCCTGTTTCAATAGCATGACGAGCTCGTTCCATTAACTTCATATAGAAATGCAAATTATGAATCGAGTTCAAGCGCGAGCCTAAGATTTCCCCACTCAAGAACATATGACGAAGGTACGCGCGCGAATAGTTCTTGCACGTGTAACAGTCACATTCTGGATCGAGCGGCCCCGGATCTTCACGGTATTCATTGCGTTTGATGCTGACCTTACCCTGCCAAGTGTAAAGCGTCCCGTTGCGGGCCACCCGGGTTGGCATGACGCAGTCAAACATATCGATGCCGGCATCAATCGAAAGAATCAAATCCGTCGGCGTGCCCACGCCCATCAAGTAGCGCGGCTTATTGGCCGGCATGAGTGGCGCAATATTCGGCATCAACTCATGCATCAAGTGGATCGGCTCGCCCACACTGAAGCCGCCCAAAGCGTAACCTGGAAGGTCGACGCTCGTGACTTGTTCAAGTGAGTACTTACGATGTTCAAGGCTCAAACCGCCCTGCACGATTCCAAAGAGCAAACTTTCCGGACGAGTCATCGCATCGCGGGAGCGAAGCAACCAGCGGTAAGTAAGATCCATAGATTTTTTGATTTCGTCATCGGTTGCCGGGTACTTCAAGCACTCGTCAAAGGCCATGATGATGTCAGAACCGAGATCCATTTGGATCTCCATGCTCTTCTCGGGACTGATGAAGTGCTTAGCGCCATCAAGGTGCGAACGGAACTCAACACCCTCTTCGCTCATTTTACGAAGCTGTGACAACGAGAACACCTGGAATCCGCCGGAGTCTGTCAAGATCGGGCCGTTCCAGTTCATGAATTTATGCAAGCCGCCCATCTTTTTGATGAGCTTTTCGCCAGGACGTAGATGCAAGTGATAGGTGTTCCCCAAAACAACTTGAGTCCCACAATCCGTGAGTTCCTCAGGAGTCATCGCTTTCACCGTGGCTTTGGTGCCGACCGCCATGAACACCGGCGTCTCGAAAGAGCCATGTGAAGTCGTATAAGTTCCGCGGCGGGCGTTGCCTTCGGTTTTGTGGAGTGTGAATTTACCTATTTGATCCATACGCTGAGGTCCCCGTAGCTAAAGAGGCGGAAATTTCTCGCAATCGCCCACTGATAGCAAGCTTTTACTGTATCCAAACCCGCGAAGGCTGAAACTAATGCAAGAAGGGTCGATTGCGGTTGGTGGAAGTTGGTCAAGAGCCTGTCAACGACCTTGAACTGGTACGGCGGCTGAATCAGAATTTTGGTAAACCCCGAGAGGTTTCCGTGCACATCTTGTTTAAGGTGGCCGCCGGCCGCGGACTCTAAAGCGCGGGTTGCAGTCGTGCCGAGGGCCCACACTTTGCGGCCGTCCATGCGCGCGCGAACGATGGACTCCCAAACCACTTTAGGGATTTCAGCGTATTCTTCATGCATATCGTGCTGGTCTAAATCTTCGGCAGTCACCGGCAGAAAAGTTCCAAGTCCTACATGCAGAGTGACCTCTAAGACCTTAACACCACGGCCTTTTACGAAAACCATCTCTTGCTCATGAAAATGCAAGCTCGCGGTTGGAGCTGCGAAACTCCCTGGTTTCTGCGCCCACTTGGTTTGGTACCAAGACTCGTCGTCTTGAATTGTGTGGCGCTCGTTGCGGGCTTTTTGAATATATGGAGGAAGTGGCAGTTCGCCATGTTGAGTGAAGTAATCCTCGGTCACGGCTTGACTGAGCTCGACCACTTGCGGACGGCCCTTTTGCGTGAGGGTCATCGTCACTCCACCAGGAAGATCGATTTTTTCTCCAATGCTGTATTTGCGTGAAGGAAAAAGCACTTCCCAAGTGGTCGGAGTTTTCTGCGAAAGAAACAGAATTTCGATGTCCCCAGCAAACACACGGCGCTTTAGCACTTTAGTGTTATTGATGATAAGCAGATCCCCTGCAGGAATATCTTCAAGGACTTGTTGAAGACTGATTTCTTGGGGAGTTCCTCCGCGAGAGAGGTCCACTTTCATCACCCGCGAGGGGTATTGCGGCTCGGTTGCCACCAATTCTTCGGGGTAGGTAAAATCAAGGTCTGTGACTTTCATGGTTTGAGTTTTAACAGAGAAACGCCAAGCACGAAACCCTGGATTGAACCACTTTAGCTACGCAGCGTTAATATGGGAGCGCCCGGAAATTTCGGAGATGTTCGGAAATGCATCTCTCAATCTGTCTGCGCATAAGCTTTGTTTACACCGCTAGCAAACTTTGGCACGACCGCCTAAAAACTCTCCCAGGCGCGATTTTACATGAATAGGCATTGGTACGTTTCATGCTCCTCCTTAAAGACATCACAAGGAGAACTTCAATGAAATATTTTATTTTTGGTCTTATCGCGGCGTTGGTTGGTCAAGCTCAAGCTCAGGCTCCAAGTACTTGGGCTCGAGTGTCCTCTAAAAACTTAGTTTGTAGGACTTTCGTTGATCAAGGAAAGCTTACTTTCTACATTATGCAAGACAACCTCGGCAATGCGCTCACGCTTTTTAGAATGGACGGAAACACTCAAGACGCTGACTTTGTGGCAAATGCTCGTCAAAAGCTTCAACTCTGCAATGCTACTTTGGCGCAGATCAACTCAGATGCGGGCATCTTATCTTTTCCGCCTTTGATGGTGAACCTCACAACCGGAGCCACTGAACCAGAAAGCGGCTTTTTTGTAAAACAACCTTCAGCAAAATAATTTTCAGAACAAAAAAAATGCGGGGCATAAGCCCCGCATGACTTTCTTTGGGGAACCACCAAACCCAGAGAAAGCCGTAAAAATAAAATTTAAAGACTAAGCACTTCGTTGTCGTCCCGGAGCTTCCTGCTCAGGACTCACCAGATGCGCCTGCATCCGTTGCCGGGCTACTAAATTTGCCCAGATTGCGACGCTCAAGGCCCCTGAGTACACCACACAAAATAATAAGATCATTTGTCCTTCACTCATCGATTCCTCCGTGAGTCAGGGCCCATGTTGACGGTGAGGGTTTTTGCCATCCTAGCTCCCCCTTGTTCCGTCTTGAGGAGCTTCCGTGCCCCTCTGTCTTTGTGACTGCAAAACGCCTTTTCTAGGTTAATGAATCCGCTCTTTTTTTAAGCAAAAATCTTGAAGGCCTGGTCCAAACTTCCAAAATACCGACCAGGGTCCTGAAACTTATCAGGTTTTGACGATTGACTCCTCCTGGCCGTTTATGGTTTAAAGAGAGTCCCTCGATTCTCAAAGATTTTATTTAGTGCGCGCGCGGGTGGTGGAATTGGTAGACACGTACGTTTGAGGGGCGTATGCGCAAGCGTGAGGGTTCAAGTCCCTCCCCGCGCACCATTCAAATTAAAATCATTCTCTCAAAAAGCTCAAAATAGAACATTCCGAAGAATACCCACTGAATCAGATTGGGAATTGGTTTATTTTCCACAACTTTAAGCCGACAATATAAACAACAGAATGTTCCCAACAAACTTTGGAATATATTTATGAGTCTCAAGTCGGTACGTCAATTGATGGGCGCCTTAGCCCTTTTTGCCTTTATCTTGGCTCCCGTGAGTCAGGCACAGATGATTCCTTTTGGCTTTTGGAAGTACCAAGTGGTCGGCAATACCGTGACCATCGTGCTCACTTCGGGAACAAGCTGGATTGTCCCGGCGGACTGGAACAACTCAAACAATAAAATCGAATGTATTGGTGGCGGAGGCGGCGGTGGCGCCGGTGGCTTTTATGCCGGGGGCGGAGGCGGCGGCGGCGCCTATGCAGCCGTTACCAATGTCACTCTTTCGCGCGCCTCAATCATCTCTTACGCCATTGGTGCCGGTGGTGCCGCGGGAGCCAACGGCGGAGCTACCTCCTTCAACACTTCGACTTGCGTCGCTGCAGGCGGCACGAAAGGTGCCAATAACTCTGGTGGTGCGGGCGGAACGACGGCGGCCTCAACGGGCACCATTAAATACGCGGGTGGTGCCGGGGTTACTCCTGGCGGCGGTGCCTTTGGCGGATCCGGCGGTGGTGGTGCTGCGGGACCTAACGGTACCGGTGGCGCCGGCGGGTCAGGACTCACCTTTGGCGGCTATGGCGGCGGAGGCGGCGGAGGCAATGGCGGCGGGTCTGCCGGTAATACTGGAGGCAGCAATAACGGTGGTAATGGCGGTGGCAACTCCGCAGGCACTGGCGGTGGTGCTGGAAGTGTCACCACGGCGGCAGGCTCTCCCGGAACCAATGGTGGTGGCGGCGGCGGTGGCTACGGAGTCAATTCCGGATCCACCTTCGCTGGTGGTGCCGGTGGTGCTGGTAATGACCTCTCAGCCACGGTCGGAAGCGGTGGTGGTGGTGGAGGCGGCGGAGCTTCATTCGGCCCCGGCAATGTCGCTGGTGGCGGCGGCAATGGCGGCCTTTACGGCGGAGGCGGCGGAGGTGCCGGAGCCTATAACGGCGGTAGCGCTGCAGCTGCGGGCGCTGGCGGAGCCGGTGTGATCGTTATCACCTACACGCCGATTACAACAATTGTCGTCCTCACTTCAGGAACTCAGTGGACCGTGCCCGCAGGTTGGAACAGCTCCAGCAACATGATCATCGCGATCGGTGGCGGCGGCGGCGGAGCCACTGGAAACGCCAGCGGCGGCGGTGGCGGCGGCGCAGGTGGCGCCTATGCCTATGTGACAAATTTATCACTCACTCCTGGCAATACTGTGAACTACAGCATTGGCAGCGGCGGTGGCGCCAACACCAATGGCGGCGACACATGGTTTAGCTCGACATCCACCCTCCTTGCCAAGGGTGGACCGAAAGGCACGACCACCAGCGGTGGTGCTGCACCAACAGGAAACATCGGTAATCTGACCAACACCGGCGGCGCCGGCGGAACAGCGACGTCCGGCTCGATGGACGGCGGTGGTGGTGGTGGCGGAGCCGGTGGCCCTGGCGGCGTCGGCGCTCCAGGTGGCGATGCCAATGCTACCAGCCAAGGTGGCGGCGGCGGCGGAGGCAGCGGCGGTGGTTACACTGCGAATAATGCTCCTTCGGACAATGGCGGTAACGGCGGCAACAACAAATACAACACAGGCCGCGGCCTTGGCGGAACTTCCGCCGGCATAAAAACTGGCGGCAATGGCACCAATGGTGGGGGCGGCGGCGGAGGCTACGGCCTCTGGGGCGGCACGGGTTACAGCGGTGGCAATGGTGGTGACGGCATCGACCTCACGGCGCTCTTCGGGAGCGGCGGCGGTGGTGGTGGCGGCGGAAGCAGCGGTTCCACCGTCAACGGCGTCGGCGGCAACGGCGGACTTTTTGGGGGCGGCGGAGGCGGCGGCGCCGGACAGAGCTCGAGCCCGGCCGCGGGAGGCACCGGAGGTAACGGTGTGATTATTATCATCTACTAAGCTCAGAAAGTCGCTATGCCACGGGTTACAATGCGAGTCTCATTGTCGGCGTGAAGGGCTGAACTAGCGATCCTTAGAAAGATTCACTTTTCAATTGCTCAACATCCAAAACATAGCCGGCAGGTTCGTTAGTCATTTCGTAGTTTATTTCTGGCAAAAAGCCGTCGGTGGTTTGGCAGAGGCCGACGGAGTCAGGCGTGTTGAATTCGCAGAAAAGCTTTTGCAGACTGCTCAGCGATGGAACATCCATGGGCGCTAGGCCCGCAGAGATCAGATCTTTGTTATCGTGGTCTACTTTTGCTTTTGTCAGGATCGAGAGGCTTTCGTAGACCTTGCCGTTGTCAAAATTCACATATGCTGTATCAAGAACATACTCACACTTGCCGCGGATCCCCGCCATCGGCAGCGCAATACTGTACTCACCTGTGCTTTGAGCGACCGTGATCTTCATGAATTTCCCCGCTTCGTTGGGGCTGTATTTATCTTCAGGAAATGTGCAGTTTGCAAGACTCTTGCTCGGGTCCAACTTTCCGGCGGGCACATAGAACGCAAGAGTATCGACTTTAGCGCCTCCCTCGACAACTCCATGAATTGTCGATATTTTTGAGCTCAGTTGAAGCGGCGTCTCGGCGGCAAAAGCCCCCCTTGTCAGAGTCAAAAAGGTGCAAAAAACTACGAGGCTTTTCATATTCTTTTCTCCGTCCGTAATAATGCAGAGACTTTATCCCAAAGCCTGCGAAAGTCTGAGAATTTAAGTCAAACCTCGACCTCTTTTTGCTGAAATACCTAACAAGCCCCTCCCCACCCCCTTAAACCAGGAGCGTCAGATCTTTACGTCTGTATCAGTTATTGATACAAATTAAGAGTCTTTCAACACTCACAAAGGAATAAATGAATGAATCTCTATTACTCTCCGGGCGCTTGTGCTTTGGCTTCGCAAATTGCTCTTCGTGAAGCAGGTATGAACTTTGAACTTGTTAAAGTTGATCTTAAAGCCAAAGAATATGCTGGCGGCGACTACAAAAAGGTAAATCCAAAGGGGTACATCCCGGCCCTGCAATTACCAAACGGTCACTTGATGACAGAAGGTGCCGTGATCTTGCAATGGATCGCAGACCAAGTTCCTGAGAAAAATCTTTTACCAAAGTTTGGTACGATGGAACGCTACAAAGCTATGGAGTGGTTGAATTTCATCGCGACAGAAATTCATAAAGGTTTGGGGTCATTATTTGGCGCGGCCGTCATGAACGAAGACACTAAGAACCAAATCAAATCAAAAGTGCAATTGCGTTTGGCTGTGCTAGATCAACACCTGCAAAACAACGCGTTCATCCTCGGCACAAACTTCTCTGTGGCAGATGCTTATGCTTACAACGTTCTTCGCTGGACTGGCATCGTGGGTGTCGATATGGCAAACCACACAGCGATTCAAAAGTTTATGACGAAAATCGCTGAACGTCCGACGGTGAAAGAAGCTGTTGCTGCGGAAGGCATTAAGCTTTAGTTTTTTAGATACTTCTAAATGCAAAAAGCCCGGGGTGATGAACCTCGGGCTTTTTTTATTTTGATTTTATAGACCCAATGTTTTGATGCATTTTCTCAATTCTGAGACCTAGTTTCTAGAATTAAGAATCACTACTTAATGTAGCTTGCATCGCGTGTGGCTTCGATGATGCGGGACTTAGGAATCCAAGCATAGCCATCGGCCGCTTCAAATTCCGAAGTCTCAGGACGCCAGTCTTTGCCGTAGGAGTTTTTAAGCAAGTACTCACACTGGCCCGATTTTGGGTTTAAACGACGACCCACGAGAAGGCTTGAGTGATACACAGTCCCCGTTGCCTTGTAGGGGTTTACATAAAAATCAGCATTGTAGCCGATCTCGACTGGATTTTTCTTCGAAAGCTCTCCGTCGATTTGCTGACCGAATTTTTTTGCATCGAACTTCGTAAAGAGACCCATCTCAAGCTCGTCGGTCCGGATGCGGTTGGCGCAGTTTTGATTCACTAAAGAATTGAAGTATGTCGCTCGATTGGCTTTTTTGAGAGTTTCAATGAATTGCTCTTTTGTCAGATTCGGAAAAAGTGCGCGGGATTTTTTGATAAACTCTTCGCGCGAGATTTCGCTCCTAAGCGCCTTTTTGCCAAGACGATCTAGTGCTGCGAGCGGAACATTCGTGGTAATTCCTTTAAAGCCTTCACTCGGCAAATCTTTCTCAAGGCAAAAACCTTTGGCCTTTGCCGCTTTAAATGCCAGCGTTGTAAAACCAATATTCGTAATTAAATCCTGAGTCACCCCCACCGCACGAAGAACATCGTAAAATTCATTATCACCATAAGCAAAAGCGACACCGGCCGCAGACACCTCGGTCCCAATCCGGGCTGAAACCATATTGGCAACTGTGAAAGCGTAACACCAGCCATCCTGCCCTTGATTATGGATAGGTCCGGTCTTGTCACGAAGATCCACATTGAAACAAGTCTTGGACTCTTCTGCATAGGACTGAGCCGATTGCTTTTGAACTTTTTTAATAAATTTTGCAGTCTCTTGCGGAGTCAGATCCGTGCCCTCTGCCATGTACTTTTTAAAAGCTTCAAGTCTCGCATCCACTTTGCCGCTTTGAGAGTACAAATTTAAAATAAATCTTTGGCGGGTGATTTCATCGCGGCGTGATTTTTCAAGCGCCTGATCATACATCGTATCAGAAATGCCAAGAGAGCGCAGATCGATTTTGCAACGGCTTACGAGTGCCTGGGCCATTCGGATCTGCGAACTTTTATCCGTTAATTCCGTCTTATCACCGAAAATTTCAATATTGAGCTTTCGCAAATCTTCTTTTGCATTCTCACAAGATGAATTGCTTGCGGCCGCGAAAGCCGGAACCAAAGAAAGTAAAACGACCACCATTTTTTGCATAAGCCCCACTTCAAATACTTAGCTTTATTTTGCCGGACCTTTGAAGTGAGGAAAAGAGTTTGACTGTTGGAGACGTATATTCTGGACTGAACGCTCCTCCCCAAGGGTCAGAGCCGAAGAATAATTCTCTCTATGTTCCCGCTTTTTCCAGATAGAAAATAGTTCCTTTTAAATCCGAAAATGATCACTTTATGGACGCATCATTTGCGGCGATGATCAATACGCTCGCAGAGGGACTTGGCCTCGCCCTTGCAAACTCCGGCTGCATATTAAAGGAGTTTCCTATGAATTCAATGCTTAAACTGGCCTTAACGGCAGCCCTTAGCCTCTCAGTATCTGCAAGCTTCGCAGCAAGTATCACTTGCAGAGGACTCAGCGACAACGGCACCGATATTAGCTTTAGACACACCACTCGCCCTGATGGGGCCGTCAAGATTTCAATTATAGAATCCCAAGACGGTGAGGTTCTCTATAAAAATTCCTGGAGCAGCGACCTCACAACTCGCTCACCAAAAGTCAATGGACTGTCCTTACAAGACAGCACTGGCAGCCGTGGAGAGTATTACTCACAGCTTGAACTATTCGGCAATGCGGGGTCGTTGAACTATGAAGAAAACGATTCCGGCTGGGAATATTCTATTCACACCGCACAGCTGACTTGCGAGACAAAATAGATTCCGCATTTGGTACTGAGGGCAGGCCTGCGTCCGATTGATTTTTCTGGGAGCAATCCGCTGTCCACGGATCATTCCGGCGCATGTCTCATCTCACGCAAGAAAAAAATAAGCTCGATCTTCTCTTCAAGGTTCTTGCTGGAGCGAAAAAAACGCGTGCTCGTTTTAGAGGACAAGATCAGGTCTTCGCACCTCTCGTAGAGCTTGTTAGCCTTCTTCTGCGAGGGGATCTATGCCAACTAAGTATCTGCTTCAGTATTTTTTCATCTTTGCAGCACTCACTCTCAACTTTTCTTCACCCATCTATGCGCAAACAATGCCGATTGGTTTCTGGAAAGGACAACTCAAAGTCGTTGTTCTGACGTCTGGTTCCTCTTGGACCGTGCCGAACGATTGGCGTAGCACCAACAACACAATCGAGTGTATCGGTGGCGGCGGCGGCGGAGGGGGCTCCAACGCCTACGGTGGTGGTGGCGGAGGAGGAGGCGGCGCCTATGCAAAAATCTCAAATCTTACACTCACCCCTGGCGCAAGCGTGTCTTACACGATCGGCACCGGCGGCAATGGAGGCATTGGTACCTACAGCGTCGCCGTGAACCCCGGCACGGCCGGCGGCGATACCTGGTTTTCATCTTCCGCCACAGTGATGGCAAAAGGCGGCTCGGCCGGTACAACACTGATCGCTGATGGATCTACGGGTGGCGGTGCCGGTGGCGCCTCTGCAAGTAGCGTCGGCACGACGAAATTTTCCGGGGGCCCTGGCGGGAATGCGTTTCACAGCGGCAGTACTTACAACGATGCCGGCAGCGGAGGGGGCGGAGCCGGAGGTCCCCTCGGCAATGGCGCCTCCGGCGGTACGGGCAACCCAACCGGCGAAGGCTCTGGCGCAGGGGGCGGTAATGGCGGCGGCACCGCCGGCGGCAACTCCAACGTCGACAACGGGGCTGTTGGTGGCAACAATGCCGGAGGCACCGGCGGTGGAACCGCCGGAAACTCGACAACTCGCCCAGGCGGCGCAGGAACAAATGGCGGCGGTGGCGGAGGCGCTTATTCCGTCTGGGGAACGAACGGCTATCTCGGCGGTGTCGGTGGAAATGGTATCGACATCACTTCCACTGTCGGCAGCGGTGGTGGTGGCGGCGGCGGAGGTGGCGGTGGCGCTGTCAACGGAGTCGGCTCTAACGGCGGCCTCTACGGAGGGGGCGGAGGAGGCGGCGGTGGCACAGGCATCAGTGGCACCGTCAATGCAGCCGGTGGCAGCGGCGCCGCCGGTGTTATCGTTATTAAATATTATCCAAGATAGTTTTATGCTTACTTCTATGACTATGGATTTGCACAGGCGCAAACACGCTGTGTCCCGGCAAGAGTCGCCGCACAGGTTGTGGTGAGTGCCCCAAGATAACGATAACTTCCAGTACTCTGATAACCGCACCCAACGGCGGTGCTTCCACTTGCTCCACCCGAGGTTCCTTGATCAAGGGCTGTCAGAATTTGATCGCACTTTGTTCCTGAAGAGGACGCATTCGTCGTTCCCGTCAGATCACAACCGCCGTAAGACGCACAAACCGTATCGCAACTCGCCGCCGCCGCACCAAGGCGATAGTTATAACCATCAACAGTGGCCACCCCTGCCTGCAGCGAGCCACCGCTACCACAAGAGCAAACACGCTGCTGGCCACTCCCCGTCGCGCCACAGGTGATGGCGCCGGTATCATAGGTGTAAGTCGTCCCGTTAATGGAGCAGGCATAAGCATAAGAATTGGTACCGCCGGCAAAACCGCTCGGGCTTTTTCCAAAACTTGTCAGCACCGAAGCACAAGTGGCTTTAACATTAGCGACGGCCTTCGTCGCCGTCTGCAAACATCCGCCGAGCGAAGCACACGTGGTGTAGCAGTTATCGCCCGCAGCTCCGAGATAATAGCAATTGCCACTATAAGCAATACCGCCGCTGGGACAACTGATTCCTGAGGTTTTCCAAAACGCAAAAGGGAGGAGCTGCGCTTCTGCCGCGAGAGAAAGAAAAGCCATGGAAAAAAATAAGGCCATTCGAACAACGTACACCATAGCTTCATGATACCACTAAACGGCGGCTCGCCTTATAGAAAGCGCGCCGTTTTTTGCTCGAAATCCGGAGCAGTCTTCTTGCTTAAATTCATTTTAGCCAAAGACACATCCTCTCACGGAACACCTTTTATTCGCGAGGGCGGACTTCAATCATCTCAACATGAAAAATCAGATTCGAATGCGGCTTGATTTTGCCCTTTTCTCGTTCGCCATAGCCAAGGTGAGACGGCACAAAAAGGGTGCGCTTCCCGCCCTCTTTCATCCCTAAGAGCCCCTGGTCCCAGCCCTTGATAACTCGTCCTGCGCCAATCACGAACTGGAAAGGCCTGCCGTGATCGTAGGACGAATCGAACTTGGTTCCGTCCTCTAAAAAGCCCTCATAGTTGCAAATACAAAGAGCGCCTTTAACCGCCGCCTTGCCGGCTCCTTCCACAGTGTCTGTAATTTTTAACTCATTGTCGTTCATACTCCACGGTATACCCGGGACTTCAAAAGGGAGCAACCCCCTCCTGGCACAATCCTGACAATACTTGACTGGTAAATCTCGGGATCAACGCCTATAAATAGCGCACCCCCTAACCCCTGACCTACGAGGTAAAATATGATCCGTTCTGTAATGACTGTATTGATGCTTTCAATGGCTTCCATTGCTTTTGCTCAAGACGCTTGTAACACAAAACTGACTTTGAACTGTGAAGCTGATTTCAGAGCTGAATATCAAAGCTTGCAAACTTTGACTGCGTCTGACGCTTTCGCCGACGAAAATTGGGATGAGCCCTCTTTGGCAAACTGCGCTTCAACTGTTTACATGACAACTGGAAACACGACAGTTCGCGTGTCTGTAGAAAAAGATCTTTCTAGCAGTGCTTTGAAAGTGAATTCAAACGCGAGCCAAATCACAGACTACGTTCAAAACGGTCAAAAAATGCGTCGAGCTGATTACTCAAACTTCGCTTCTGCAAACGCAGTGGTTGGCCAAGTTTTCTCTTTAGAGACTTTGCAACTGGCACTGCCGCTTGCAAACGGTGTTACTAACGTAAACGTGAAATGCGTTGTTAAGTAATTAGACAGCTGGGGTGATTTCTTCCCGTTAGAAAAATAACATCTAGAAATCACCCTAATTTCATTTATAACTAGTCCCACTTAAAAAAACAAACCGGGGCTGGAAGTATGCAAAGCTTTATCTTTACTGTCACTTTGATTCTCTCTTCGATCACTAACACAGACTCTTCTGCTGTTCTTACTGAAACCGAGAAAAAACAAGACTAAAATCTAATCGGGGATAATCCCGCGGCCTAAGAGCGTCCTTTCAAGCTTCAGGTTATAAAGCTTGAGTAACTCCTCTTTCACCTCAGGCCCTTCGAGGACTCCCATCGCGTGTGCAATCGCCTGGAGAGTGGCCATGCCCTCCTCCATATGCTCTGCCCGCAAATGGTACTTCGCCGTGTTTGCGGCCTTAATCATCACTCTTGGTACATCTTTCAGCTCTTTATGGCGGTAGTGAACTTTACTAGCCTGGCGCCAATTGCCATCTGGTACGATCATCTGAATCGGCCGTGGGTCCGCGGCCACAAATTCTGCAGTCAAATCCTGGGCATCCTCCGAAGGATAAAATAGCACTGTTCTGTATTCGTCGTTCAAAACAGCACTGAGATCCATTCCTGCCCGGTCCTCGCCACGCACCCGCATTTCACTGTTAATGAGCGCCTTCACTGCGAGGCTGCCGGTGTTCGTCGTGCGGCGAAGCTCGCGGTAATGAACGACTAGACAAAGCCGCGTCTTGAGATTCAGCTTCGGAATAAATTCACAAATACAACGTTCAGGATGCATAAAGCAGACAGCGCAAGGCTCTTTGGTCTTGCGCCCGGTACGGAGACCTTGACTCATAGGCGCGCCTCGATCATGCGGAACTCGCCCGCCGCATATTCTTTTTGGTTGTCAAGGCCCCAACGGATGAGCGCTTTTAGAACCGGCTTGAGCGATTCACCCTTTTCGGTGAGCGCATACTCAACACCCTCGAGCTTTTCTTTACCGACATTGCTGCGGGAGACGAACTGCATCTCTTCCATTTCGCGGAGCTGCTGAGTGAGAGTGCTGGGCGTAATCCCCGGAGAAAGGCGTTTCAGCTCGCCAAAACGTTTTGGGCCACGGCGTAGATTATAAAGTAAAACGACCTTCCACTTGCCACCGAGCAAAGTCATCGTCATTTCTGCCGGACAGTTGTATTTCATTTTCATCAAAGCCCCCGAGGATGCGATACTAGTACTAAAAAGCATACTAGTATGCAAACAAGGATCTACACGACAACCTCGGAAGATGCTACGACAAAGAATATGGAAAATCTAAAAATCGTGACTTTCGACCCGAAATACCTGCCAGCCTTTGTGGAACTCAACCGGGAGTGGATTCAAAAGTATTTTGTGCTGGAGCCGATGGATCTTGCTCAGCTGGAAAACCCCTCTGATAATATCCTCAACCAGGGCGGCGAGATTTTCTTTCTTTTGGCAAACGAAGAGGTCGTCGGTACGTGCGCGATGGTTCCCCATGGAGAAGATAGCTACGAGCTTGCAAAGATGGCTGTCGCGCCGTCCGCGCGCGGCAAAGGTTACGGCGACATCGTCATGCAGGCGGCAATAGGCTGGACCAAAGCGAAGGGCGCTGTGACCATCACGTTGCTCTCTAATACGGTGCTCGAGCCTGCGATCACACTTTACCATAAGCACGGGTTTGAGACCGTGCATCTTGGCCCTCACCCCGATTACGAGCGTTGCAATATCGAAATGGTTCTGAAACTGAAATAGTCTGGAAAATTGATTATCCTGATGGGCGCTAATAAAAAACCCGAAGGATTATGTCCTTCGGGTTCCTGTCTTGGTTGGTGCTTATCCTAGAGGTCTTACTCTTCTGAAAGAGCCGCGATACCACGGTCCAACTTTCTCTGAGCAAGTTTGGATTTTTTAGTTTCTGTTTTATATTTCTCTTGTTGCAAGCGAGCGATCTTCATCTTACGAGCATGAATTCTCTGCGCCTGGGCATAGTTCCGCTCGGAAGTTTTCAATTTCGCTTTCGCGATACGAGCTTCTGTTGCCGCCGCCTGAGTTGCCGCATTGGCTTGTTTGAGAGCTCTGTCACTGGATTTTTGTTTTTCTACCAGCACACGAGCTTTCTTCTCAGCATCTACTTTTTGCTTACGAAGATCTTCACGGCGTTTTTTAGTTTCCGCGATTTTCTTTTCGTTAGCAGCAATTTTCTTTTCAGCATAAGCTTTCTTCAAAGTCGCGTCCATTAACTGACGTTTGAACTTCTTAGCTTCTACTTGAGCCTGCTCTGCTTCTTGACGAAGCTTCGTCGCTTGTTTTGCAGCTTTCGCCTCAAGAGCATTTGCCTCTTTCATAGAGCGGAGGGCATCAGCTTTCATTTCCGCTTTATGTTGTTTTTCTTGCCGTGCAAACTCACGAGCCTCTTGCGCTTCGGCCTGAGCTCCGTCGACATCTACGACGGCGAACTCATTATCGACCTGCAAGTCGGATTCGCTTTGTGCCATGCTGATCGGCGCCCACAAACTGATCAATAGAACACACATAATATATTTCATAACAACCTCGCACCCGATGTAGTATTCAATGGCCGTGCCATCTCAAAATGGTTAAGGTGCGGAAATTCCAGGCATTTCCAAAGCGGTTTATTTGGGAATTTAAAACAATCTGTCGTCCCACCCTGAGAATTCCGAGTTAAGTCCCGAAAAACGCAGAGCCTTTTTTCAACTGACTGAATTAACAACATGTCATCGAAGCAAACATTTTATCAAACATTCCCTCCCCTAAGCCCCACGCTCTCATTCAGGACCTCTCCCCCCAATGAACCATGCCTCCGCCCTTCATACCAACTCCGCCGAGAACCCCTACAAATTTGCCAACACAAAGTACGACACCTAGGCAGGCGCAAGAAATGAATCCAAAACCAACCTCACATCAAACCAACAAGATCTGATCCGGAAAAGCGACCTGGTACCTTTTCAATAACCTGATTCTCTCCCCTCCCAAAATATCTAAATCGCCCCCACATACCTCGCCTGGCCGACCACGATGGTCGGACAGCCCCGTTCTCACGGACGGATGGCCCACGCGAAGTAAGCGACTGGGCGAACACGTAAGTCTCATCGCACATCACGGAAAAACTGAAACTCTCAACATGCCTCTTAAGGAGCTGATGAATTCAAATAATTACGTAGAGAGAAGAAAGACATAGAAAATAGAAAGAATAGAGAGAATAGAGCGAGGTAGAAATCTTAAATCTTCTTATAAATCATTTACTTAGCACTAAATCCATTGACCTTATATCAACAAATTATTATATTGCCCGTGAATGAAAAACTCTTCTTCTCCACTTTTTGATTATCATGACTCTGGTGCTACAAAACGTAAGTACGGAAGAACCACTCATGGGGGAGCTGATTCAAAAGGAAGAAGAAAAGAATATCGACCACTTTCAGAAAAGAAATGGATTCACCTCACACTAAAATCTTCTAAAGCAAAAGGCCCATGGAGCTTCCTCACTCCAAAGAATCAACAAATCATCCGCGAAATCCTCAAATCCAAATCAAAAAAATGGGGCGTACAGATCGCTGAGATTGTGAACGTCGGGAATCACCTTCACATCAAGCTTAAATTCAAATACCGCGAAGGCTTTCAAAACTTCCTAAGATCCGTAACAGCACTCATCGCACGAAAAATCACCAATGCACGACGTGGACATGCTGCCGGTAAGTTCTGGCAAGGTCTCGCCTTCACCCGCGTAATTCAGACGAAACTCGAAGAACTCCAGCTCCGTGGCTACTTCAAAGCAAACCGCCTTCAAGCCACCAAAGGCCAGAACGCCCGCGAGGAGTATCTCCAGAAATTCAATGAATGGGTCTTCAGACTGCGGGCGGGTCCCCTTCCTGTTTCCTCTGCGTAGTCCATGAGGGTCCGGCGTAGATGTGTTTTTGGGGGTTCTAAAACGATGGGTGTGTACTGGCGTGCTCGGGGTTCCTGAAAACTTCGTTGCCAAGCAGGTATCTTTTGCAGGTTGTATTGTGTAGGATCCCACCGAAATTTGGAAAGGCCGCCCTCTCGGTATATACTCGCCACTTTCCATGAAAGGATCTCTCTATGAAAAAGCTTTTCTTCGCAGCCGCCCTCTCACTCACCGCTTCTCTTGCTTCCGCAGCACCGACCATCACTTGCACCCATGCTGGGTTCTCGGAGCTCACGATTCAGCTTGTACCTTACAATGCCAATCAGTTCAGCCTCCGTGTCGTTAAGACCGGCCCTACTGGTGATTATATGCCCAGCGTTGGCGAGCGCTCGCTGATGAACGTCGACCCAGAGGTTTCCAATAAAGACTATATGATTTTGCGTTCTAATGAAAACGAAGAACAACGTGTATTTGAAGTCAGCTTCCGTCGCGCCGATCTCAAGCAAACTAACGGAACCTTCCCGGCGGCAATTCGTATTTCACAGGAAGAAAGCGACACCACTTTTGCTTCCTATGAAATGTCTTGCACTAAAAACTAATTACTGAGGCAAGGTCTTCACCGAGGCGAGGTACTCGTCATATGTAATATGATTGTCGTACGTCACCTTGGTATCGATCTCGATAATTCGATTGGCCACGGTCTGGATCAGTTCGTGGTCATGAGAAGTGAAAATCACAGTTCCCTTAAAACGGCTCAAACCTTCGTTCACCGCCGTGATGCTCTCCAAATCTAAATGCGACGTCGGACCGTCAAAGATCAAAATATTTGCGCCTGACAACATCATCTTCGCAAACATACAACGCACCTTCTCGCCCCCGGAAAGAACCGACGGCTTTTTCAAAGCGTCCGTTCCGCTAAAGAGCATCTTACCCAAGAACCCGCGTAAGAACGTCTCATCCTTTTCTTTCGAGTAAGGACGGAGCCAATCCACCAGAGTTTCTTCGTCGCCCTTGAAGTAGCGAGAGTTGTCCGTCGGGAAATAACTCACAGAGGTCGTAATCCCCCACGTATAGGTTCCTGAATCCGCCGCCATCTCACCCGCAAGGATTTCCAGCAACAGGGTCTTTGCCAAGTCATTACGGCCAATCAAAGCCACCTTATCACCCTTTTTTAGAGTGAAGCTAATGTCCTTTAGAAGCGTTTGGCCTTCCCAAGTCTTTGTGATCTTATCCACCGTCAAAACGTCATTGCCAAGCTCACGGTTCACAGTAAATCCGATAAATGGCTGCTTACGTGAAGACGCCGGCAACTCATTGAATACAAGCTTATCCAATAATTTTTTACGTGAAGAGGCCTGAGACGACTTCGAAGCATTCGCACTAAAGCGCGCGATAAAGGCCTTGAGTTCCTCCGCCTTATCTTCGGACTTCTTGTTTTGATCGGCCAACAAGCGCTGATTCAACTCGCTCGCCTGGCGCCAGAAATCGTAATTCCCCGTATAAGTTGTCACTTTGCCAAAATCGATATCCGCCATGTGCGTGCAGACTTTGTTCAAAAAGTGACGGTCATGCGAGATCACAATCACGGTGTTTTCAAAATTCATCAAAAACTGTTCAAGCCACTGGATCGCATAAATATCCAAGTGATTCGTTGGCTCATCCAGCAACAAAATATCCGGCTTGCCAAAAAGAGCCTGGGCCAAAAGGACTTTCACCTTTTCGCCGCCGTTGAGCTCTTTCATCAATTTCGTATGAAGATCATCGCCAATACCGAGGCCCGCCAGCATCACGGCTGCTTCGGATTCGGCCTCCCAGCCGTTCAGCTCTGCGAACTCTGTTTCAAGCTCCGACGCGCGAATGCCGTCTTCTTCAGAAAACTCGGGCTTGGCATAAATAGCGTCTTTTTCTTCCATCACTTTGTAGAGGCGCTCATTGCCCATCAGAACGGTCTTTAGCACCGCAAACTCTTCGTAGGCGTAGTGGTCCTGCTTCAAGACTGATAAACGCAAATCGCCCGGCATATGCACTTCGCCGGTGTTGGGCTCAAGCTCTTTTGCAAGGATTTTTAAGAACGTCGATTTGCCGGCACCATTAGCACCGATCAAGCCATAACAGTTCCCGGGAGTGAACTTCACGTTCACATCTTCAAAGAGTTTCTTGCCACCAAAACGTAAACTGACATTGTTTGTACTGATCATATGAGAGGGTCCTTTGGAAGCGTCCGTTTTACGCGTTTTTACCCGGAAGTTCAACAGTTTAAGCCCTCAAACGTCCTGGGATCGTCTCAATATGAGAGAACCATTTACATTTTATAAACAAGAAGGCCCCTGTGAGGTAACCTTTTAGAACAAGGGAAGAAACTATGCCTGTACCATGGAAATATCGCCGTCTCTTAGAGGCGAGCGAGCGCTTTAATAACTTTCACCGCTTCGTAGACACAGTCACAGTGGTATTGTTTATGGCGATCGCGACAGCCGCCGGCAACAAAGTCCTTCCGAATAAAATTCTCGATGTGGCTTTCATGCAGTGGTCGTGGCAGACTATTGGAATCGCTTCTGTGATCTTTATCTTCCTTTTCGCGGGCCAAGCTTTCTACGAGCGACAAGAACGCATTCTCTCTGAATTCCAAAAAGAAGCCGCTATCAAAGCCGCTCGAAAAAACAACTTCAGACCTCCATATCGCTAACATTCTGGAAGATAAAACGACGTCTTAGTCACTTCATTGCCAAATAAATCAGAAAATATGTCGAACTGCGCACTCTACACTAGCATGGTTCGTATTTGATGATTAACAAGTCCCCTCTCTTGAATGAGCAACTATGAAGGCCACTGAGATATTCACACATAAGTTCTTCAGCAAAGTCGGCGATGACGGCATTTTTCAGATGGCGGCATCGCTAGCCTATTACACAGCCCTTTCACTCTCTCCGCTGCTTATTTTGCTAATTACTTTCTTATCCAGCATGGGACCAAGTTTTAAAACAGAGCTCATCAATGAAATCCACGGCCTCGTCGGAGGCCAAGCCGCGGAAGCTCTCAGTATCGTCATTCAAAATGCAGACAAAGGTGAACGGGCCAAAGGGGTTTCAAGCCTTTTCGGCTTTTTGACGCTGCTTATTTCTGCGGGGGGAATATTTCAGGAGCTCCGCACCTCGCTGAATAAAATATTCGAGACAAAGATCTCTGAGGCCCCGAGCAAAGAACAAAATGTCTTCTGGACGACTTCGATTGAATTTCTCAAGCAGAAAATATTTAACATGGGGATGGTACTCACCTTCGTTTTCATACTTATTATCTCACTTGTGATTTCGTCTGTGATCTCACTTTGGCTGACCGGCACTGAGCTCATCGTCGGTCAAATCATCAACTTTGCTTTCTCGACTCTGATCTTTACAACCCTTTTTGGCGCCATCTATTACTTTCTTCCACAAAAGAAAATCCGCCTCCGCTTGGCGATGACCTCAGGCCTCATCACAGCCCTGCTTTTCTCGTTTGGTAAAACTCTCATCGGTCTTTATTTGGGCGAAAGCGCAGTGGCCTCCGCCTATGGCGCCGCGGGTTCGATGGTCGTACTGCTAATGTGGGTTTACTACTCATCAATCATTATTTTTATAAGTGCGGAAGTCTCTCATCAAATAGAAGTGGTGCAAAATAATGAAAAGAATTTTTAATTATCTCAAACGAGTTAGCAGGTGGGTTTGGGCCCTTGTCATTTTATTGGTCGTCTTAAGAATCTGCCTGCCTTCAATCATAAAATACAGCATCAATTATTATCTTGAAAACAAGATCGAGAGTTACCAGGGGCAAATCGAAGATTTTGATCTCGCTCTTTGGCGCGGAGCCTATCAAATTCAGGGTCTCCGCATCTGGAAACGTGAAACAGATCCGTCAGCACCGCTCTTGAAAATCGCCAATATCGATCTTTCACTAGCCTGGCGTGCGCTCTTTCATAAGGAAATCCTCGGCGACCTTAAAATTGACGGCATGGAGCTCGCCTTCCGGGACAGTGAATCCGACAAGAACAAACAGCTCGGCACCGAGGAGAATAACTGGGGAGCTGTCGCCAAAAAACTGGTGCCCATCAATATCGAATCCCTCGTCATCCATGACAGCTCAGTGCATTTTATTAATAAGGACACCAACCTCATCGTTGATATTTTCATCGACCAGATTAACGGCAAAGCCAACAACCTACGCAATACCAATGACAGCAAAGAGCTACTGCCAAGCCCTTTCCATTTCGAGGGCAGGCTGCTTTCAGCAACTCCTGTTTCAGTCGGCGGCCGGGTGAACATTCTAAACCCCATCCCTGTTTTTGATATCCAAGCCGATCTCAAAAAATTCCCAATAAAGAAAATGAATCCTCTCTTTATGGTGTACGGTCCGTTTAACTTTGAAAGAGGCGACTTCTCTCTTTACTCAGAGGTCGCCGCGAATGATAAAAAAATCAAAGGTTACATCAAGCCGTTTTTAGAAGATGCCAAGCTCACCTCGCCCAATGAGAAATATGCCTCGTTCAAGCAAGGTGTGAATGAATTTTTGCTTGGAATGGGAAATCTCATCTTTAGAAATCGTGAGAAGACGGCGGCCACACGTATTGACTTTGAAGGTGATATGGAAGACCCCGGCGTCTATCGCTGGCGCGCCCTGTGGATTTCCCTGAAAAACGCGTTTGTGCGTCCCCTTAAAGAGGCCTTCGATCGCAGTATTTCAATTAAAGATGTCCCCCCTGGAAAAGACAACCAAGGGGACAAGAAAAAATAATCTACTCGGTGGCTCTAGCGAGCTTGATATGGTTGTCGAAGTTCTTCACTCCATGCACTTCTTCCATCAAATCATCGACAAGATAGATCATGGAGCGCTCCGGAACCGTGCCTGCAACAATGACGTTACCGTCCTTCACCGCAATCGTAAGCTCCGAAGCATCCACGTCAGGACTCCAAGTTAAAACGTCCGCCACGTGCTCCAGGATACTCTCGTCAGAGCGTCGATAGTTTTTAGGACCAACCCCCGAGTAATCAGGATAGGACTCGGAATAGTTATCTCGATGCACCCAGTTCCGAGCGTGGGGTTTATCGACCCAGCCTCTGGCATTAGAGCCATATTCTCCGTATGTTCTCTGATAACCAAGTTCGTCACCCTCGCGGTCTCCCCACGGGGCGCCTTCACGACGGTCCACTTGCGGTTCGTTGTATGGATTTTTCTCTCTCGTTTGCTGTGCTCTCATGCTCAACTCCTTTAGCTTCAGGCTATAGCGACTAAAAAACTCATCCAATTTTTAAAAACACGATTCTTAACATTGTGATTTTCAACAAAGCCCCCATCGAACATTCCCCTCTGAAAAAGGCTTTTTACACTGTCATTTACTAAGTAAAAAATCAGCGCAAAATCTCTGTCGACTTTGTTGACGGACTTGTTTAGTTTGCACACCGTTTTCACAGAACTGGAATTTCACCCTTGACCTGTTTTATAAAGCTTCCAGTTCAAACAACAAAAAAGGATGTATGACTTATGAAAAAAACAATTCTAGTAACAATGCCTCTCTTACTGGCTCTTGCCGCATGTACAAGCTCTTCTTCAGATGGTGAAAAGCAAGGACCTCTCGTTCCACAAAGCCTTGGCTTTCAAAAACCCGCCGTCGGCCCTGCCCTCAGCGAAAGTCAAATTGCAGAGATGAAATCAACCCTGAAGAGCGAATCGAAAATGATTCTGCCTCCGGGAGACCTGGTTTTTCCAGACAAGAATATGTCTGTGGAAGAGCGCACTCAGAAAGAACAAGATCTTGCTCAACAAGATCCAAACGCTTACAAGCTGATGATTGAGACCCGCAAGAGCTGTGGCCTGGTCCATCCAAACATCAAGTTAGATACGACCTTCCCGACAGAGACTCTCGATAACGACAACGCTTTTGATATTCTGCAAAAAGGCGATCACTTGAGCTTTAATACTTCGGGCGGACTTACAAACAAATCCAACTGCCCGGTGGATCTTGGCGCCGCTGCAGGTGTCGGTGCAGAAGTTCACGAGGTGAACTCCGCAGAACGCTCTGGCCGTGCCTCTGCCGGCATCGGTGGCAAATTGAAGTTCGTCATGAAGAACCCGCAATATGCAAACCTTCTTGGCACTCGCGGCATCATCGTTGATACCAATATTTCCGGCGTTGCTGTTCATAAAGAAGTCAACGGCAAAGAGGACAGCGGTCTTTTGACATATACTCTGTCTGGTAGCTATCTTTCTTTGAAAGCGGACATTCCGTACACTGTCGATGTAAAGGTTCTTGCTCGCAGCAATGACAAAGGTGATTCGTCTGGCGAAATCACTTTCACGGCAAAACTGACTTACCCGACATTCACAGCAACACTTGTCGGTTATGCAAAAGGTGCCGGCGAACAAGGCACGAAAGAGTTCTACTTGAACGGCCGCCCGGTCAGCGAAGCAGAGCTTCAACAAATTTTTGGCAACGAGTTGCCTGGCGAGTCGACACAAAAGACTCTGAAAAAAGCTCTCTTAGATTAGTTACTTTAAAGAGCCCCACGACGGGGCTCTTTTTTTTCGTTGCATGGCTAAGTAAATTAAGAAAAGCTAAGACATGCGGAAAATTTCAACATGCTTAAGCCTCCTCTTGATTCTGACTTTTTTAGTGGGTCCCGCTGAAGCCCGCAAAAAGAAAAAACACCAAGTCCAAAAACTGAGCGGCATCGTTCAAAAGTGTCATGATGGGGACACTTGCCGTGTGCTTGTGAATGACAAAAGTCTCAAGATCCGTTTCTTCGGTATCGACACTCCGGAGCTTAAACAGAAATACGGCAAAGAGGCGCAAGCGTTTACAGAGTCAAAAATTAAGAACAAGCAAGTCGACCTTGAGTGTGAAGGCACATCTTACGATCGTCTCACCTGCACCATCTTCTTAGAGGGCAGAAACATCAACCGCGAGATCGTATTGAACGGCTGGGCGTATGATTCCACGAAGTACTCTAAAGGTATGTACGCGCCAGACGTCGAAACCGCAAAGGCGCAGCACCTCGGCATGTGGAAAGAGGCAAACCTCGTCAGCCCTTACTGCTTCCGCCACAAGAATAGCAAGCCATGCAAGGTCCGCCAGTCCTATATGCCTTGATTTATTGTTAGAAGGCAAGTTACCTCAAAGTCACGGGACGAAGCTCGGCAGTCTCACTAAGATAGAATGCAAAAAGGAGCCTTTATGAAATCCCTCCTTCTTACAATCGCAGGGGGCGTGCTGGCGCTATCGGCGCTGTCCCTGTCTTCTTGCGCTTCAAAGAATAAAGCCAAAAAAGTCGATACGAAAATCGACAACACCACCCAAGTCACTTCCGATTCGGTGATCGGGGTCAAGAGTGGCGACATGGTTTATCAGCGCAAAGTGCAGATGAATGAAGAGCTGCGAACTCTGGAGCTGGCCGTCTACAACACCGAAGCCCGCGTCTATGGCGGTCCTCGCTACTTAGACAATCGCGGATTGTATGGGGTTTTGAAAGACTGCCGCACGGAACTTGGCGACGTTGCCAATAACGGCGAAGGAAAACCGCAGTGGACGGAAAAGCGCGAGTACGTGACTCCGGACGATGACTTTAGCCAGATCGGCCTTGAAAACAAAAAACTCGTCGGCGTGACGGAGGAGTATCTCTTAGATCGCATCAAACGTTTTAAAGAGTACAAAGCAACTCTTGAGAGCCGCCAGGAAGAATACGAAACCAAAGTAAAAGCCTGCGAAATGCAATTAGCCGCGCAAAAGCAAAAAGCCCGGGACTAAACCGGGCTGACTTTCGCAATTATTCTTTTTTCAGCTGTGAGATCAGCTCAAACGAGCGCAAACGATCCGTGTGACTGTAAGCATCTGATACGATCATCAACTCCTGCACGCCCGTGGAGGAAACTATCTTCTCAAGGCCCGCACGCACTTTTTCAGGCCCGCCGATCACCGCTAAACGCAAACGCGACATCACGGCTTCTTTTTCAGCAGGACTCCACACCTCATCCATATTATCGACCGGAGGACGCAAGTTCACGCGCTGATTACGAATGATTCCTAAAAAGCGCTGATAATTTGTCGTCGCGAGTCTTTCGGCCGCCGCATCCGTCTCAGCCGCAATGACTTGCACTCCAAGCATCGCATAAGGTTTATCGAGAACTGCCGAGGGCTGAAAACCACGTTGATAAATTTCCAAAGCTTGTTCCATCATCTCGGGAGCAAAGTGCCCCGCAAAGGCGTAAGGAAGTCCCAGCATCGCCGCAAGCTGCGCACTATAAAGGCTTGAGCCCAAGAGCCAAAGCGGAACTTTGATTCCGGCTCCGGGAATCGCACGAACTCTTTGCCCTGGCTGAGCCGGAGCAAAGTAAAATTGCAGTTCTTGCACAAGATCCGCGAAGTCCGCTTCTTTACCGGTCATCTCGCGGCGAAGAGCTCGCATCGTCCAGCCATCGGTCCCCGGAGCGCGTCCCAGGCCAAGATCAATACGCCCTGGATACAAAGTCTCAAGGGTTCCGAACTGTTCAGCAATCACGAGCGGTGCATGATTCGGCAGCATCACACCGCCAGAACCGACACGAATCGTTTTTGTTCCTCCGGCGACATAGCCAATCAGCACCGAGGTCGCAGCACTGGAAATTCCTTCAAGATTGTGGTGCTCCGCAAGCCAGAAGCGTTCGTAGCCCCACTTTTCTGCATGCTGAGCGAGATCCAACGTGTTCTTGAAAGACTCAGCAATGCTCTGCCCTTCGGCAATCGGCGCCAAATCTAAAACAGAAAGCTTGGTGTTTTGCAATGAGGACATCGGGACCTCCCTCGGCTGGAACCTTTTTTAAATGTAACAGTTTTAGTTACATTTGTCCAGCCCGGGAAAGACCGCATTATATGGAGCGTGAAATAAACGAGAAATAAAACGTGGAGCCGTGATTTAAAGTCGAACGAACTCCGATCTCGCCGTCCATAAGCTCCACGAGTGATTTACAAATCGCAAGGCCCAACCCACTACCGCCATACTTGCGTGTGGTGGACGCGTCGGCTTGCGAGAAAGATTTAAACAAGCGCTTCTGATCCTCGAGATGAATTCCGATGCCGGTATCTTCGACAGAGACAATATGACGAATGGCCGGTCCGTCCAAAACCATGCGTTCTACTCTGATGGTCACGCCCCCGCGAGACGTAAATTTCACCGCATTGCCAATGAGGTTCATCAGAATCTGGCGAACCCGCGTCGGGTCGCCGGTCACAGCACAGCAAGAATCCTCCGGCTTTTCAAACTGCAAGAAGATGCCTTTTTCCTGGGCCGTAAAAGTGAACATGCTGAGGACGCTGGCGATATTGTCGTGCAAATCAAATGGCACTTTTTCAAGACGAATTTTATCCGCCTCAAGCGCCGAGAAATCCAAAATATCATTTACAAGAGCCAAGAGAGACTGCGACGAGGTTTTTAAAATATGTAACTTTTCAAGTTCCTCCCCGTTCATATTGGAAGGATCCATCAATTCAGAAATCCCAATAATGCCGTTTAACGGCGTCCGGATCTCGTGACTCATATTTGCAAGGAACTCAGACTTCACCCTCCGCGCCTTATCCGCATCACGAAGAGCAATTCGCAAACGGTGATGCTTCACCATCCAGACGACACCCCCGATATAAAGTAAGCCAAAGCCCAAAAAGCTCAAGAACAGAATTTGATTCAAATCGTGAAAGTAAGTTTCCGCAAAAAAGTCGATGCCAAGAATTCCATCGAGTTTTCCTTCGGGAGTCTTCATCGGGATAAAGGCACTCACCCATTCACCCCAGCGATCGACATAGGTTTCCGTCGTAAAAGCCGCTTTGCCTAAGAAGGCCTCATGCAAGGACTCCAGGCCGTTGTCATAGAGCTCGCCGATTTGTGTGCGCTGCTCGCGGCCTTCTTCATAAATACCGTCGCGATTGTAGTCGGTTTCAGAATCCACCGCGAGATAGATTTTTCCCTCGCTGTTCTTCTTCATCGTGTAGATGTCAGCGATATAGGGATTCGCGGCTTCCCAGTCTTTTTGCCATTGAATCATCTGCAAATATGCCGGGTCCTTGGGATCTGTTTTGTCGTTGATCTTATCGTGGCCGAGCTTTGACAGCACCATGGCATAGGCTGAAGCATAGCCAAAGATGCGGTTCTGAGTGGCGTCTTCCTGCTTGATTAGCAATCCATCCGTCACGGCAAACGCGATAAAACAGTACAAGACGTGAAAAAACAGGATGCGCTTCCAGTACTGACGAAACTGCCTGCGTGCATAGCCCAGCATGAAAACAAAAAGTCCCAGGGCATAGATCGCAGCGATCCAAAAGTAATGTGTATAGAGTGAGGAATAAAGCATCTCGTGAGATTCCTTGGGCATCGTGCCCGATCAAATTCAAGCGACGCAACCTCTCATCCACTCTCGGAGATGTAAACTTCTATTGTTTGTGCCTATAAATTATTTATGTTTACTCGTAGATCTATCGGGAGCACCACGCCTTAAGAACGATTCATTCTATTTGCCAGCACCGGAAACGAGCGACTCTGCAAAGAGACTTTTTGTCTCTTAATTAGGCATCTAACGAGTCGTTTCAAGGCTCATTTCCCTTGAAATTCGTAGGAGCGCATAGGATGATTCCTGCATCTTTTGAGCCTATAACGAGGAGCAACAATGAAAACTGCGAAGAAGCCGTTTCTCAATTTCCAAGTCGATCACATGACCCTGCTTTTACAGCCGGATCTATATAAAATCTCTTACTTGGCGTTCAACACCATTTTTGGCGTGGGACCCGACGATCTTCTTTACGATAAACGCAAAGAATGGGTGAAGGGCGAAGGCGAAAAGTCCATGACTTACGCGGTTTGCCTGGGCCGTGGCGCAAACCCTGATCCAGAGCTCAATAATACGATTGTTGCTGTCGTTCAGCCGACAGAGCCTAAAGAGCAATCTTCTCACGTTCGCGAGATGCTCGATGGCCACCAACAGTCCGCACACTGGCAACATGTTGCTCTCCGTACAACAGACCTTCTTGCCTTCCACAAACACGCGGTTGAGCGTGGCGTTCAGTTCATTACGCCAATCTTGAAAGACGAAGAAGAAGACCTCATCCAGGTATTCTCTGGTGAGTGGTATCTTCCAGGCTTGCGCCCAAGCGGTATGTTCTTCGAATTCTTGCAACGCAACCCAAGTGAAGAGCATGTCAAAATCGCTCAGAGTATGAACCGTGAATCTTGGTTCCGCGATAAAACGTTCCTTGGCCTCTATGGCGAGAAAGAGAACGAATACAAGCGCGGCGAAGTGACTCCGTTCTTGAAATTTGATCTCTTCAACCAATTGTTGAAGGAATTCAAAGATAAGCAAATCTGGCAAATTACACCATCGGATCTTCAGCGCGCTGAGGATATGATGATTGAGCACACGAAGAAGCACAGCTAAACAACGAGGAGGCCCCATGAAAATCTTAATGACTTTAGTTTTGATGACTGGATTCGCAAGTCTTTCATGGGCGCGCACAACCTATGAAACAGGCCGCGGCCAAGAGTTCGGCTATTGCAGCGGAAGCCAAGGTAGCTTCTGCATCTCCGGAATCCAGGCCCGCGCTGAAATGGAAGCCAAACGCCAAGCCGACTGGAATTGCCAAATGAAGCATGGTCAGTCTCGCTCTTACACAGCCAGCTGCAACTCTAGCTGCTTCCCGAATATCATCACACCCCGCGATCAAAACGTGAGTGTCCGTTGCAGCTCGACTTGCACGGTTCAGTGCGAGATCGCCGACTAAACGTAAGTGCCAGGTCCTCTTTCCGGACGCGGCGCTTACAGAAACAGGACCTGGCACTTTTTAAAAGGTTTCCCTATACTAGGAACCTATGTCTGACACTTTCCTTGCCATTGACTTTGGTACCAGCAATTCCCTGGTGGGAGCCTTCCATAACGGAAAACGCGTCGAAGCACTGCCTCTTGATCCCAAAGCGGCCGATCAGACCTTGATGCGCACCCTGCTTTACTTTCCCCACGCCGATCTCTGTTACTACGGAGCGGAGGCCATTGAACAATACATTGAGCAAGATATGGAAGGACGCCTCTTCCGTTCGTTTAAATCCCACTTACCGAACAAAGCTTACCTCGGGACGGTGTTAGACAATCGCATTCTAACTTTAGAAAACCTCGTCGGGATCTTTCTGCTAGAGCTCAAGAAGCGTGCGGAGAAAGCACTCGGCGTGCCGGTGGAAAACGCCGTGATCGGCCGTCCAGCACGCTATTCGATGGACCCGGTGGCGGATGGCTTTGCCCTTCACCGCATGCAGAAGGCCGCGCAGTTTGCGGGCTTTAAGAACGTGCAGTTCGTCCCAGAACCTCTGGCGGCAGCTTTTGATTACCGCCGAGGCCTGCAAAAAGAAAAGATCGTGATGATCGGTGACTTCGGGGGCGGAACTTCGGACTTCACTCTGATTCGTATGGGACCTGAAAAGTTCCGCCGCGAAGACGTTCTTGCGATCGACGGCTGTCCCCTTGCCGGGGACGCGCTTGATAGCGTGTTCATGAGCCATCGCCTGAATGAATACTTTGGCGCTAAATCTCGCTATCGCCTGCCGATGTCGGAGAACGTGCTGACGATGCCGCATGGAGTGACTCAGCGTTTGAATCACCCGGCGCATATCGTGCATCTCAAAGAAAAAGACACTTACGAATTCATTCGCGAAGTAAAGAAGTGCTCTCTCACAGAAAAAGACAAAGCGGCGGTCGAAAGATTATTCGTGCTAATTGAAGACCAGCAGATCTTCCCTTTCTTTGAAACGATTGAAAAAACCAAACGAGAACTCTCGTCGCAAGAAAATAGCAACTTTAAGTTTGTCTACCCAACTCTTGAAGTCTACGAAGGCTTTTCGCAAAAGCAATTCATCGAGTGGTCTGAAGAGACTCGCGGCAAGATCTTTGAAGGCCTTGATCGCTGTCTCGCGAGCGCAGGACTTACGAGTGATCAAGTCGATTTGGTGTGCCTTACTGGCGGTACAGCAAAAGTGGGCTTTATCCAGCAAGAACTGGAAAAACGCTTCGGCAAAGAGCGCCTGCAGACGCAATCGCACTTCCATTCGGTCTTGTCGGGCTTGGTTGAATCGGCGAATTTCTGGGCCGACGGCCTCAAAGTTGTAGAATAAATACCTGTTCCACTTTCATCGCCGAACTCTTTACGTGGACAAACTCCCTGTTTGTCCCGCCATTTTCCGATTCTTCGGGACATGTCCCTTTGATTTTCCCAGAAAAGAATATTTTTTTGAGTTCACGAGAACTTTCAGCGACAACCCCTTTCACAAATTAATAACTAAACCACACAAAGGGGTTTCAAATGAAAAAGATCGTTCTTGCTTTCGCTATGCTTGCTGCTTCTTCTGCAATGGCTGCTAAATACTCTGCTGATATGTCTTGGGATCAATTGAACAAGGCTTATGACCTTGATATCCAAATGCCAACAGTTTTCATGGGCTCTTCTGTATCTTATGACATGATCTGCGTTGACGGTAACAACCTCCGCACTATCAAGCCAGTAGATGTTACTGAGCAGTACGAAATCAACAAAGAACAAACTGGCTGGAAAGTTGTTGGTCAAAAATACCGTTCAACTCCAATCAACTACACAAGCGTTGAGTCTGTTTGCGTAGCTCGCGGCGACCACGATGTTTGCCACAATGAAGTGATCACTGGTTCATACCCTACAACTGTGAACGTGACTGTAAATCAGTACGTAAACCCTTCTAAAACTTCTTTGGTAAAATTCTTGTTCAAGAAGTCTTTCACTTTGCCTTCTTGCAACACAGTAGCTCCAGCTCCTTACTAGTTTCGAGCGCAATACAAGTCGGGTCTCACCCCAGTTCCTTTTGAGGCCCGGCTTGTTTCTTTATTTCATGTTCGCGATCGTTCCTTTTGAATATTTTCCGGCGAGTGTTTTTTAGAATTGAAAAACACCCCAAAACGTCCGTATAAGGGCCACATGTCTGAGAATATCGAAACCAACTTTTTGCAAACCTCTCCCGAAGCGTGCTTGCGTATGCAAGTAGCCGCAGACCTTGAGGCGTTCCAGGCCGGTTTTGACGACCCTAAAAAAGGGCTCCAGATTCTCAGTAAAAAGACTCAGATCCATATTAAGACCCTTAGACGCCTCCTTCAGCAGGCTCACAACCCTAGTTACCAAACTCTATATAAAATTTACTCGCACCTGACGAACACCCGAAGCCTCAACGAAACTCTCACAGCGGCACCGGCTATTGTGCAGGAAAAGCTCCGGGCTCGTGATGTACAGATGGAAGCCCATCCGCAAGCTCAATTTTCCCGAGATATTGAGGACGAACTCCTGAACGACCGCTGCTTTGCCGAGCTTTATGTCTTAGCCGACGTGAGCCCCTTTGACCGGGCGTTTGTAAAAAACCGTTTTGGCGAATACGGCCTGTCGGTTTTGGACAAGATGTTGGATCTGCAGGTGCTGCGTCTGCAAAGCGATGGCAAATTTATGTCGGGCGATCGCCGCGCTTCGTTTTCGGCGGAGGCGATTAAAAAAGTTGGCCTGCAGCTGACTCAAAATTATTTGAAACCCGAACGTAGTGATGAAAACTTCGCAAATCACATGGGCCTCTTTGCAACAAGCCTGAGCGAGAAAGCTTACCGTCAGTGGATCGCCATCGACGAAAAAGCTTTCAACGATAAAATTGCTGTTTTGAAGCAAGAGGGTTCTAAAGGTTCAATCCCTGCATTTACTTTTCACGTTGTTGATACCCTGAAAGGGTCTTCTCATGAATAAGCTCTTCAGTTTCTTTTTTGTCCTTCTTAGTTTCTCTTTTGCATTTGCGGGAGGCATCGGAGGCAACGCTGGTGGCACCGGAGGTTTCCGCGGTCGCGAGATGGTGGTCGATCGCAATGAGTTGCTAAGATTAAATCGCTTCTACAATGTGAACATGGCAGAGATGCCAGTGCAAGATGTAAAGGTCAGTGTGACGAACTTGTGCGTTGGCTTTAACAATATCCACACAATCACTCCGGTGCGAATTGAAACTGCTTCGTCTTCAGAGGAAAAGAGTCTTACAACTCCGCGTTTTGAAGAAGTGAAGACATGCGTAGCGGCAGAGGGAAAAACTTGCACCGCTGTAAAAACCGAACTACAAATGGTACAAACAAACTTCAGTATGGATGTTATTGATGTACCTCGTGGGACTGGTGATTTGAAGCGGTACATGTACAAAGTGAATTACACTTTGCCTCCATGCGAGAGTGTGACAAGTCCTTAACGGGACTTCGAGGGGGGCCTCATGAAAAAGATTTTCGTTAGCACATTCCTCGGTCTATGCCTTACCACTCATTCTGCTTCTGCAAAGACCGTAACCGATTCACTGGTTGCAAACCTTAGCTGCGACAACCTCAGCGTCAGTAGCATTCTCTTAAAGGTTCGCCCCACAGCTTTTAGCTCGGCGAACCACATGCCGATCAAAAACTGGGCTTTCAGCAGTGGCGGTATTGGCCTTGCAGCCTGCTGGGGCATGTCTAGTACTCAGAGAAAGCTCTTTTATCTTTTGCGCTTGAATGAAAGCAAAGCGGCGGACTTTGATCTGACTCGCGCTCTCGACATCGTTCGCGGCACATCTGTGGGCATGATGATGATGCGAGCTGATTCTGCGTATCCTAATGACAACGATACTCAACGCCTGAATGAAACAAAGCTCAAGGAATACAGTGTGATTCCATTACGTGAGAATAACATCGTTACTGAGTGGGGTCGCAATACAGGCTTGAGCTTCCTGGATAGAATGCTCAAGGGCAAAACTTATCAAATCGGCAACCAACAGGTTTACCGCGGTCTCCGCACTGAAGTCGAAAGAAGCCAAGAGCTTCACTTCTACCGTCCGCGCAACATCGGCATGGGCACTGGCTCTGGCCCACGTTCTGCGAAAGAAAATGCGGACTCACTGAAGCTTATGATGTTCAATATGTCGTCGAATCGTTTGCCTTTGATCAATCTTCGCCTCAACACGACAACTCAGCACATCGTGATTCCAAAGACTTTCACAAAGGATGATAAAGGCAATGTGTGGATCAAGGCCTATGATTCTAATCAGCCGGAAAAAGATCAGCTGATCTATTATGCGGCTAACAACGGCCAATTCTACTCTCCCCAAATCATGGGAAGCTTCGTTGGTGACTACTCAGGCACTGATTACACTCACCCGCTGGGCGTGTACGTTGTCGACGAGGAAGAGCGCGGCTACATCGAGCAGACGCTTCTTAAGTACTATAAAGGCGTTTGCCAGAAGTAGGTTCTTGCTTGGAACGCGGGATTTGCCGAAAGCTCTGTGAGCGGCCGGATGCCCGTCCCCCGAATAAGGGAAGCCTACTTCCCCCTCTTGTCTTTAAATCCTTGTTCTCAGTAATAAAGAAGATCGAAGAAGAAGAGCTACTTCGGAAAAAGTCCTTGGCGAGTCGAAACGAGTTTCTTGAGCCAAGCGCCGAAGCTGTCTTCGGGCCCTGGTAAGCGATCGCGGATCATTTTGCCCTGCTTGTGCAACTTTGCCACAAGACTCTTCATCGACTTCAGAGTCATCGGTGTGTGATCGAAGCGGACGCCACAACAGAAACCGCTGCCCATTGGCTTTTTGTAAACCACTTTGCCAGGCACAGAGTACTCTTCGCCTTCGTAGTTCCACTTCAGCTCAACTTCTTGGCCCTCAGCATAGGCCGTGCTGGTTTCAAACATCGCGCCGCCCTCAGAGACGTTGCGAATCAATCCAGGCATGCTGTACATCACGCCCTGCTGATTAAATAAATATCTCGGAGCCGTTTCCCACCAACGCAGGCGCGGGTCGAAATAAACTTTGCGAACCGACGGCACCACGAAGTACGCCACCGCAAGGATATCCACCACAAGAACGGCGAACAGTGTGAGGAAGTTCATCCAGTTCATGCTTGTCCAAAAACCATAGGCGTTCGCCAGAAAAATCAGAAACAAACATCCGACATAACACCAGTAGCTCCAGCGCTTACAGATGAAAATAAAAATACCGGCAATCGGCGGCAACACAATATAGGCAATGAAAAGTGGCTTTGGAAAACTATAGAGCCAGAATTCCCAAGTTTGAGAAAAGCTTCGGCCCGCGCGATACGAATTGAAGATGATATTGCCTACAGGTGCTAAAATATGCAGCAAAGACAAAACAATGATCGGCCAAGGTTTTCTTTTCATATGAGTCAAGCGTAAAGGCTTTAAACTCCAATGTAAAGTTTTTGATAACTTTATTGGACAGGAGGCATGACCGGCATTGATTTCTCAGTCATCCGCGGGAGGACTTGAACCACGTTCTCCTTCGCTCCATCCCAGTGCTCTCGCTGTTGAACAGCCAAGGCTTCAGCGTTGAAGTCGAGAAAGAACCACGCGATCAGCTGATTCGGATCTTTCGTTCTGAAACTACGGTCTTTGGCATACGAGCCAAGCCACGTTTTACCAATAAAGATCGGACCGTACTTCCCCTGCACCGGTACCATCACGTCGTAAACTTCGATTTGTGTCAGCGCAAGCTCTTGCCAGTAATTCTTTGTCACCGGCTTTGCGTAGTTCAATGTGACAACCGCAGATTTTGCGTCCGGCACCAGCGGATGCTTCGGGTGAATCTCAGTCACGAAGCTCGCCATCGGTGTAATCGCGGTTTTTAACACCAGCGTCTGCTTAATTCGGTTCAGTCCCATGCTCTTGACTGGATTTTCAGAAGGGTAAAAGATCTTCCCGCGCCAGTTTGCACCCGTTAAATCATCCAAGAGCTTCGCAAACAAAGGCGTCCCCAGATCAAAAACTCGCGCCCCCGTCCCTGCTGCATAGCCGGTTGGCAATTGCGTGATAGGCAAGCCGTAGTTATTGAAAAGGTCATTGAGAATATCCAAACGCCCGCTTTGCGCGAGAGTTTGCAAACTCCAAACTGTGATTTCTTCTGGTTTTAAAGGAAGTGCCACTTGCTGAGTTTGCGCAGGAGTTCGTTCACTGACAGCACTCTTATGGGCACAAGAGACTAACAAAACTAAAACACTCGCAAGGCTCAGAACTGTCTTCATCGAATCTCCTCTGTACACAGTCTAAACTAGCATGCGCAAAGTTTAAACTTGCCAAAGGTCCAGTTCGCGGAAAGACCTGTCCCGAGCCCCGAGTTGCTACGGCAGCCGATTACTGTTCAGAACAAGCCGCTGTATAGACGTTGCCTTCCGCTGCGAAGATCACGTCGTTCTTCTTTGTTTGAGCATTATAGTTCAGCTCAAGCACGCCGGCATCAAGGAAAGCGCCGCCGAACTCAGCCTGCAAATCGCTCTTAGAAACGATGGCTTGAATTTTACCGCTCTTCAAACCGTCAGACGCAGAGTTGTTCTCAAAGTTTGAATTCACATAGGTACGAACTGTCACACCGTCCATACCCGTGAGAATCACACTGAGTTTTTCTTTATTGTTCGCGCCCGATTCAATTTTGATATCCATATCGGCGATATCGCCCGTCATACAGATAAGGTGAGCATCCTTCGCAAACGCATTTACTGACAATAGAACTGTCAAAGCTGCCAAGATTGTTTTCATGATATTCTCCCCAGTTATTAATATTAAAGCTCTCGGAGAATACGCCTGTTTCAGTCAAAGCACTAGATGTCAGGATTTTCGACAGGGAAAGATTACAGCTCGCCTCCTCGTGTGGATGGGATCTGACGGAATTTATGCTATAAAGAAATCCCGTGGCAGCTTCCACCGGAACTGGTCGGTGCAAAATTTCGTTATCAAACATTCTGCAACTCCAGCAGAAGCCGCTCTTCGTCTCGAGGTGGCTGGACACTTTGCTGACGATCCCATAGGAATTCTAAAATACTAGATAGTCTCTCTGTTCTCCGCACTAGTGGCCGCGAACATTGAACAGTCCCAAGGTGCTCTCATGTGACGATGGATCATTCATTTAGTTATACTTCTCTAGTTTTCTAGACGGTGTTCTTCCACCGTAAGGCAAACAAATTTCATTGAGTTGAACACTATGCTCTTACGAAATGATATTTCGAATGCCCTTGTCGAACACAAATTGCCATTCTCCGCAGAGTTTGTAAGTACATAAAATGAATATGCAATTATATAAAAAGAAGTTCGTAATCAATTTTTAATTTATGTGGCCACTACTGCTATGGGCAGGTGTTCCCGAAAATCTGTCAAAGTTTGGCTCCATCTTTTTTTGACTAAACAAAAATCAAACAAAAAGTCACTCAATGTTTCTTCAAAAGACTCCGACACTATGGAAAGCAAGTCTATACGAGTCTTTTCACGATTAGATTTCCTGATTGGTGATTTCGAAAGATTCGTCAGGGGAAGGTTCCAAATGCAAGCGGCCAAGAAACTTGAAAATTTCGAGCATAATCAATCACAAGATATCGAAGGATTCATCAGTGCTTTGAACCGAGTTCAGGCAGTCATCGAGTTTAACTTAGATGGCACTATTATAAATGCCAACGATAACTTCCTGAACGGCCTTGGTTACTCTTTAGATGAAATCAAAGGAAAGCATCATAGAATGTTCTGCGACCCTGCTTACGCCGCAACTCCTGAGTATCAGGCGTTCTGGCAGAAGCTTGCTCGTGGTGAATATGATTCGGGTGAGTATCGCCGCATTGGTAAAGGTGGCAAAGAGATCTGGATCAACGCTTCTTACAATCCGATCTTTGATATGAATGGCAAACCATTTAAAGTGGTCAAGTTCGCAACCGACGTCACGGCAACAAAGCTGCGTAACGCCGAGTTTGAAGGAAAGATCAACGCCATCAGTAAAGCCCAAGCCGTGATTGAATTTAACTTGGACGGTACGATCATTACAGCCAATGAAAATTTCTTAAAAACCCTTGGTTACTCTCTGGATGAAGTTAAAGGCCAGCACCACAAAATGTTCTGTGATGCCACCTATACATCATCGCATGCATATCAAGCCTTCTGGCAAAAGCTGGCTCGTGGGGAGTACGATGCCAACGAATACAAACGCTACGGTAAAGGCGGCAAAGAAATCTGGATCGCTGCTTCTTACAACCCCATCCTCGACATGAACGGCAAGCCATTTAAGGTTGTCAAATTTGCAACGGATATTACAGAAGCCAAGAAGCGCAAACAGGAATTCGATGTTCTTGTTCGCGGCACTTCCATCGAGTTCGTTGCTAAAGTTCAGCAAGTTGCTGAACAAGCAAGTCACGTGGCTTCAGGCGCTCAGTCCTTGGGCGCGACAGCCGAAGAGATGAACGCCTCTGTCGAAGAGCTCAGTGCTTCTATTGATTCTATCGCTCAGAACTGCAGAAATGCCGACGGCATCGCCAAATCCGCTCAGCAACAGGCCGAAGAAGGCAGCAAAGCCATCGATAAATCCATCGAAGCCATGGAGTTGATTAACAAATCTTCAGAAGAAATCTCTGAGATCGTGAAAGTCATCAGCGAAATTGCGAGCCAAACGAACCTGCTCGCGTTCAATGCTGCGATCGAAGCAGCCCGCGCCGGTGAACATGGCCTCGGATTCTCGGTTGTTGCCGACGAAGTCCGCAAATTGGCAGAGAGATCCTCTCAAGCAACCAAAGAGATTTCGAAACTCATCAATGAATCTGTGAAACGCGTCAATCAAGGCGGTGAAGTTTCAAAGGTTGCCGGTGACACGTTCAAGAAAATCATGGACGGAGTTTTACGAACAACCCAGGCAATCTCAGAAATTTCAGTTGCCGCTCAAGAACAGCAAACAGCGGCAAAAGAAGTTGCCAGCGCTATCCAACATGTATCCGATGCCACTGAAAAATCAGCAAGCGCTTCTGACTCTATTGCCATCTCAACAAAAGATCTCGCAGCTGGTGCCGAACAACTCAAAGACGCCGTAGAAAAGTTTGCGGTGTAGGAACCTCATGCAAGAAGATCAAGGACCGGAAACAGAAATCAGCGAAGCCTGTCTCGCCGAAATGGTGGAAATAATCCACCGGTGGACAGGCATCACCATAGGGCAAAACCGAAAAGCGATGCTTTACGGTCGTCTTAAGAAAAGAATGAAGGCCGTCGGTCAGAATACTTTCGAAGCTTACTTGGACTACGTTAAAAAAGAGCCGGAAGAAAAACAGCCGTTTATCGACCTTGTGACGACGAACGAAACCTACTTCTTCCGCACTCCACGCGTTTGGGACCATCTCGAGAAAACCTTTATTCCACACTGGTTCGCCCATCATCCCGGCAAAACCTTTCGCGTCCTTTCAGGAGCGGCCTCATCCGGTGAAGAGGCCCATTCCTTAGGAATTATCTGCCAAGAGTTCAAAGAAACTCACCCCGCGTTCAACTATCAGATTGTCGGCACAGACATTTCCACGCGAATGGTCGCTAAGGCCACCGAAGGTCGCTACTCCGGTCGTTCGATCGAAAGCTTTCGCACAACTCCCCGCTTTGAAAAATACATGAAGGCCGACGGAGATCAGTTTCGCGTCATTACTGAAATCAAAAGCCGCATCGAGTTCCGCTCACACAACCTGTTTCAGCGGCTGACTCTGGAACCATTTGATTTGATTCTATTAAGAAACGTCCTCATTTACTTTAAAGGTCCCGATCAAGAAAAGGTTCTGTCGAATCTGGTCCCAGCCCTTCGATCGGACGGCTTGTTGATTATCGGTGAATCCGAATCCCTCACGCATATTCAAACCGAGTTTGAGTCGATCGCGCCGTTAATTTACCGGGCCAAAATAAAGAAGGCCGCATGATTCAAGAAGTCAATGTTCACATCGGAGAAGTTAAAATTGGTAAAGACGGCGAAGTCCTGAAAACTATTTTAGGCTCCTGCGTGGGCATTGCACTTGTTTGGCGAGACAAAAAAATCAGCGGGCTTGCCCATTGCTTGTTACCCGATATTATCCCTGCGTCTCAGCCCCATACCATCGGACGCTTTGTCGAAACGGCGATTCCGGGTCTTTTGCATCAGATGGAAGTTCCTCCAAGCAAATATCACGAAATCGAAGCCATCGTTGCCGGCGGCGGTAATATGACCAATCCGCGCGTTTGCAATCGGAATACGCTAGTAGGCACTGCCAACGCCAATTTGGCGAAGAAGATGCTCGGCAAGCTTGGCATTAAGATTATTCATGAAGACACCGGCGGGGAAGAAGGCCGGAAACTGATTGTCAACTCCGCCACTGGCGAATTTAGAGTGGAAATCATTCCACGTATTATTGCGATTTAAGAAGGTGACCTATGAAGACGGCTCAAGATATTTATTGCTCTTTTCTTCTCAGTGGTAATGAGTTCGCCCTCGCCGTCAAGAACGTCCAGGAAGTTGTCAATCCCCCTGAGACCTATACCCGTGTCCCCCTATCACCCGACTACCTCATCGGTATGTTTAACCTGCGCGGCACGATCGTGCCTGTGGTGGATCTCCACGCCATTCTAAAAATCGAAAGTCAGTCTTCGTCTAAAGATCTTAAGAAAATCGCTATTGTAGAGTGCAATCAGGTTTTGATCGGTCTTGTTTTTGATAGCACCGGCGAGGTCTTTCGCGCCCATGGTGAGGAAAAGAGTGACTTCTCTTATAGCGAAAACAAACATTCGGTCATCAATGGCGCATTCAAACTCGATGAAGGCCGCCGCATTATCCAGATTATAGATCCTGAGGCCTTATTTAACCTGGAGCACATCCCCCATCAAAACGGCAGCCGCACCAACGCTCAGGCTTTGCTAAAACGCAGCCGTGGCCAGCGCAAACAATGCATTTCGTTTTTTACAGGCCCTTCTCGCTGTGCTCTGGGGATTGAAAATATTCAAGAGATCTTAAAACTTGAAAACATGAAGAGTTCTATTCTCTCGGTAAGTCACTATCTCGGCACAATTGAAATTCGCGGGAATCTGGTTCCCGTCATCGACTTCGCTTCTCTGCTTGGCTATCGCGAGCCAGACCGTAAATTGACTCTCACCAATGAAAACCGCCGCGTCCTGGTCCTTCGCTTGGAAAAAGAACTCTTTGGCCTAATGGTGGATTCGATCGAAAGCATTGTGACTTATTTTAGCGATGATCTTTTACCGTTTCCGGTACTGGGTGACCAAAAAAGAAAGCTCTTTTCCGGCTGCGTATCACGCGACAATGAGGCCGATATTGTCCTGCTAAACCATGCCGAGATTTTTAGCGGCGAAGAAATGAAAGAAATCACTCACGGTCACAGCAAGATCTACCAAGCTAAAGAGCGCACCGGTACAACGAAAGCTCAAAAAAGTGCCGCGAAAACTTATATTACCTTCCATTTGGAATCTCTCTATGCGGTTAGTATCAGCGAGATTCGCGAAATTATTGATTTACCAACGACTCTGTTGCACCCACCTGGACTCCCTGACTATTTTCAAGGGGTGATGAATCTGCGCGGGGACCTCGTGACAATTGTCAACACGCGATCAATGTATGGCATTCCTTCAAACTCAGAAAAAAGTCAGGCACAAAAGGTCTTGATATTTGAATCTGCCGGCGGGAAATACGGCCTTGTCGTCGATGCCGTGGATGCCATTTTATCTATGTCAGATGAAAACAAAATGGCGATTCCGGAGATCCTTTTTAAATCCGCAAAGGCCGCGATGTCTGCGGATGTTCAAGAAGCCGTTGAAGTCACTATTGAAGGTAAACAGAAAAAAACTGTCTTCATTCTTAATGTCAATGCTATTGCGACCCGTATCGGCCAGCCGGCATCACAGGCAATCTCCTCCGTGGCTGCAAGCTGACAAGTAAGTTCAAATCGTCAAAGCTAAATCACGGCAACGCCTAGTGAAGTCAATCCAGCGTTGCATGTAAGACTGAAAATAGGAAAGCCATTAACTCACTAAAAATCACTTTAGGAGGCTTCCTATGAAATATATTTTAAGTTCGCTTCTCATTGTGTTAGGCGCCGGGTCCCTGGCCTTTGGCGGAGAACTCGATAATGAGCACGGTGTGACCAACAAAGACAACATGCGTGGCACTCTGGTCCTACGCATCGACAAACGCACGAATAAAGCTGAGTACGTCACGACCCAAAACAATCTCTCCAGCAAAGACAAAGCAAAAAGCTTTAGCAAAAACGCCCGCTATAAAAACGTCCCTTCAGGAAAAATGAAAAACGAGCTGGATAACAGCGGCGGTTCTTCGAGCTGGTACTTCTACAACGGCTACGGCGGGGGCGGTTATGGAGGTGGCGGCTATAACGGTGGCTATGGTGGCGGTTACGGCGGGGGCTATTACGATGGCGGGTATTATAGTGGTGGTTACGGCTACTACAATCCGTACTGCAACTACTACGGACAAAACTATCAGCCGTATTACTACTACAATTCCGGCTACTATAACTACTATTACTATGGAAACTGCAACTGGGGTTATGGCTGCTATCGATAGCTCAGCGATTGGTAGCTCTCGTTTTTATATATGCTGAAAAAGTAGAAAATAAAACGATGGGAACAAAATAAGACCCGATGAGGAAATCGGGTCTTATTCAAAAATTCGGGATGATCAAATATTAAAGGCTGATCAAAACACCGGCTTTAATGCCGTAGGTTTCCATTTGAAGCTTCATCGCCGTAGAACCGATGTAACCATTTGGCTGAGAGTTACTGATCGCGTTCACACTTGTCTGGTAATCACCTTCAAGCAACATAGCAATCGACTTCGTGATGCGTACTTGGCCGCCGATGCCAGCTGCCCAGCGGAAATCAACTGTTGAAAACGCACTCTTCGTGTCGTTGTTGTTGATGAGATCCGTATTGTAAGTCGCACCATACATTCCGTACGGAGAATAAATCCCTGTGTTGTACATATTCGCGTTTTGCACGTTAGACATTGTGCCCGTAGAGTCTTGAAGTAAAGAAGCTACCGCACCACCTTTAACGTAAAGACGGAGGTCGTTATTGTTAATCACGTTATAACGAGCCAGCAATGGGAGCTCGATATATTTATTTTGGTATGAAAGGTCCCAAGTGCTGATACCCATGCGATATTCTTCGCGTGAAGTGCGCTCAGCATACATGATGCCTGTTTCGAATTGGAAATTTCCGCGGCCGACAAGGACGCCGACGCCACCTTCATAACCCGTTCCAGTTGTGAAGCTATAGCCTTGAGCGGTTTCACCTTTATATTTAGCGAAGGTGATCCCTGCGATAGGTTCGATATGAATAAGGCTGCGAACAACTGGTTTAGGTGCCGTCGCGCGCATACCCATTGATGCTTCTGCATCGATTTCTTTCTGTAAGTCACTACTTGCAGCGTGGGCCACAGAAGCGCCTAAAGAAAGGGCCAATAGAATACGGATGAAAGATCTCGCTTTTTCCATAAAAATCTCCTCAGTTCCCTACAAAGCAAGATCCGTGGAACGTCAGATCGACCTTATTTGTTTAGAAACTGTGTCCAGCACGGTGTGGAAACCTTCCACTGGCAAATTGTTAAACAGGCTCTTATGGCTTAGACAGGGAGCTTCCATACTGATCTCATTTTGAGACGGCCGCCCCTCGGGGCAAATTCTTTGACTTTCCAAACATTGAACTCAATATTGCACCTATATATTAGGAGAACAAAACCATGTCTCATACGGTACCCGGAGTTTGCGCAGCCCCTGACGCTGAAACGCAGAAATATGTTTTCAATCACACCATGCTGAGAGTGAAAGATCCCAAAAATTCTTTGGATTTTTACACTCGCGTGCTCGGCATGAAACTCATCCGTAAATTGGATTTTGCGGAGTGGAAGTTTTCTTTGTTCTTTTTAGCTTACGTGCCTGAAGGAACCGCTGTTCCCGGCGACAACGAGGCCAATGCAAAATACACCTTCGGGCGTGAGGCTGTTTTAGAACTCACCCACAATTGGGGTACGGAGTCTCAAGAAGCCATGCCTTATCACAATGGTAATACCGAGCCTCGTGGCTTCGGTCATATCTGCATTTCTGTTCCTGATATTCAGGCGGCGTGTGCGCGCTTTGAAACACTTGGCGTGAACTTTCAAAAACGTCTCGGCGAAGGCGGCATGAAGAATATCGCCTTTATCAAAGATCCGGATAACTACTGGGTTGAAGTCGTTCAAGCAGGACTTCTCTAAACCCTTTTATAAGCTATTAAAGAAATCCCACATCACGTCGTTGGCTGAAATGGCCTTCGACGGATCCCCGCTCACGAAACTTCCTCCGCGGGGTCTTTCTCCCCCTGGCCACGAGTGTTTACCTGTCTCTGTCACGCAAAGCTGAACCGCAGACTTTTTGCACTGATAACGGTCGCAAGTAGCGCCTTTCATCTCGATCACACGCTGTGACTTGGCTTCGCAGCCCTCAAGCTGGGTCCACTTTTCAATTGTTTTTGGTACTGATACGAATTCAGTAACCGCCGATTTATCACGGAATGAAAATTCCCCAGCGCCGCCGTTAAACAGAACGTGATCATCGTCTTTTGCATGAATGTGTAAAATAGAAATCGGCGATTTCGGTTTGCACTCTTTAGTATTGTCGGTCCCTGCGACCGAAGCCACGGCCCTGAAAATCTCTGGTGCTTCGCAGGCCAAGCGATAGGCCATCATCCCACCATTGGACATTCCCGTCGCGAAAACTCGTTTTGTATCGACGTTTAACTGTGCTGATACTGTTTTATAGATCTCTTTGATAAACCCCACGTCATCGACATTATTATCGCGTGCTTGCCCGCAACAGTTGCCGGCATTCCAAGTAGCCAGCTTGCCGGACTTCATCGCACTTGTCCCATTCGGAAAAACGGCGACAAAGCCGATCGCTTCAGATTTTGAAATCTGCTTATAAAACTTGTCAGTGGCTTGAATCTCCATATCCCCACCGCCACCGTGTAAAACAAAAAGCAGCGGTGCCGGATTTTTGGGATTATAGATTTTCGGTACGTGAATTTTATAATATCGAGGCTGTCCGCCGAAGGAGATCGAGAAAGTATAGTCGCCACTTTTTTCAATCTTGGCTTTCGTATCGCTTGAAGCTTCAGGCGCCGGCTTTTCTTGTTGCTTTTTGAGCCAACGATCTTTAATCATATCGCGGATCGGGCCCGCTTCACTCTGAGAGGAAAAGATGAAAGAGAGACAAATCAAAGCCTGATAAAGTTTCATGACGGGCCTTTCGTATTCACGAATACTTTATAAAAACTCTATCTAAAAAACTAGTCCAGCCAGCCTGAAACTTTGTTTAAGAACGGCACATCGATACCGTCAAAGCGATGACCGTAGTGAAACGAAGCTCTCTGCGAAGTCATTGCAAGATCCATATCTGGCAGATGATAGGTGTAGGCGTCCATACCGACTTGTATAATACCGTAGTTGCTCACCCCGTTGTATCCAAAACTAAAACTCAAATTTGAGTTCAGACTGCCATCCGTTTTTCGGTAGGTATATTCTGCGGATTCATACTTCTCGTAAGCAATACCATAACCCAGTAAAATTTCAGTACTGACAGAAAACTTATCGTTAAACACCCACGTGAAGCCGCCACCGCCTGAGAGATTCGCCTGAAGAAGATCCGCCTGCTGAAGGGTTGCGAGCTCTCCATACTTACCTGAGACTTGCGTTGGAATCAGCTGAGGATTGGCTGAGAAGGCATGATTGTGAATCCCCAGCATCGCAAGCCATGCTCCCCCACTGCGGATCTGACGGCCGCTTTGATCAAACGCGACGGCCCGTGAATAGCGCTCCGGTTGGAAGTTATAAACGAAGTTCGCGCCATAGTGACGAGTCGAGATATCCGGACGCTGAATGTATTTGTTCTGCGGAAAGCTCGGATCGATCGTCGAAGTGTTATTAACGTAATAACCGTTGTAGTTTTGATAAAAATAGTACTGCGTGATGTTTCGCCCGAAAGCAGAAAATTGGAAATCGAGAGACGTGCCCGTTCCATATTTATCGGCATCTTCAGGGTTGTTCGCGCCACTCCATGAAATGGTCGCGCCTAAATTGCGATAACCGATACCGACAAAGTACTTCGTAAAAGGTGTCGGTTCAAAATCCACTTCCGAGTTTTTCGTTTCACCGGCCGTACTCTCAGTCCTGATACGGAAGAGCGGGTTCAAAACCCCACCTTTGACGTTCAGGACGTCTTTCGCATCAGGCTCCCAACGATCGGTTTCAACAGCAAACGCACTCCCTGCCGAAGCAAGGAGCGCGATAAATAAGAAAAATTTCATCATAGATTTTCGCAGTGCAACCAGAAACAGGACCTGGCACCTATTTAAAAAGCTGACGAGCTTTACGGATATCCATCACCAAGTCTTCAATGCGGTCATGGATGCTATCTAAGCGATTCACTACTTGTGAGTAGTCTTTTTCTTTCTTCACGTGCGCTTTGAGCTCTTTCAAAGCATTGCGAGCTCCCTCAATCGAGAAGCGGTCACGGTGAAGAAGCTTACGGATCAGGAATGCATTTTCCACATCTTTGCGAGTGTACATACGCTGATTGTTAGAAGCTTTTTTAGGTTTCAAAAGATCAAACTCGGTTTCCCAGTATCTGAGAACGTATTGTTTAATTCCCAACATATCGGCGACGTCACCGATCTTGAAACCCATTTTATCAGGAATCGAGTTGATCTCTTCAAGCAACTTGTCGTCGCAAAGAGCGGCCGGTAAAGAAATCGGCTCGCTCGCAGTCAGAGGATTTTCAGGAGTATCAACCGGAGTGAACTCTTCGTTGGCAACCACGTCACCAAGTTGCAGTTCCAATTGATCGTTCCCGCCAGACTCAGAATGTAATTCAATCTCTGAGCCAGCATCCTGACTAGTTGTCATCATCGTCATCGTCATCATCCTTGAGATGAGCGTACTCTTCACCATTGAGCATCGCCTTGAGCACCTGGCTCGGGCGGAACGTCAATACGTGACGAGCGCTGATTGTGATTTGATCACCCGTTTGCGGATTGCGACCGATGCGCTCATTCTTGCCACGCACGACGAAATTACCGAAACCAGAGATCTTAACTTTCTCACCGTTTTGCAGAACATCTTTGAGAGTGTCGAAAACCGACTCTACCAACTCAGAAGCTTCCTTCTTCGAAAAGCCGATCTTCTGATAGACCTTTTCTACGATATCGGCCTTTGTCACAGTCGATTTACCTAAATTCTGGCCTGCCATACTAAAAACCACTCCTTGGATTCATCACTAATTAACAAAATACTTCCTAAGGCTAACAAGTCTTTGAAAACAATCAAGAATTTATCTCATTGTTAACGCAAATTGCTTTTTCAAAGCCTCAACAATCTTATTACTTGCCTCTACAACTTGATTATCTTGCAGCGTGGCATTTTTGTCTTGGAAAGTGAGTCTCAGAGCCACGGATTTCTTTCCGAGCTCCATTTTGTCGCCTTCATAGACGTCAAACACATCCACATTGGTCAAAATGCCGCCGCCCTGTTTGCGAATCTCGCGAACGACGTCGCCGACCTTCACATTTTTGGCCATTACAAAGGCAAAATCGCGTTCCACTGCCGGGAATTTAGACAAACTTTCAAAGCGCGAAGGACGCGGCTGGCCCTTGTAGAGCTGATCCAAATCCAGTTCTGCCATCGCAGCAGGCACACGGATTTTATGATCATCCAAAAGAACCGGATGAAGTGTGCCGATAAAGCCCACTTTCTTTCCTTCAACAACCAACTGAGCAAACTGACCACGATGCATGAACGCAGGCACTTCGCTTTTATCTTGCGGTGAAGACCACGTGTAAGAGTTGATATTGAGGTTTCTAAGAATCGTTTCAACTGCCGCTTTGACTTCAAACACGAGTGGATGAGTTGCGGTTTGATTCCACAACTGAGTTTGCACTCCCCACGCAGCCAGGCCTAAACGAGAAGTCTCTTTGTAAGCATCACCGTCTTTATAGAAACACTGACCGATCTCATAGAGACGGCCGAAGTGATTTCCTTGATTAAAGTTATTCGCGAGGTTTTTGAACAAACCCGTTGAAAGTGAACTTCTCATTGTATCCATCTCTTCATTGAGAGGATTCAAAACTTTGATTTCAGCCTCTGAAACCGTGAAACCGGCAGCTTTCAAAACTTCAACGCCACCCAAGAATTTCTTCTGAGCCTGACCGCCAACAAAAGCATAGTTGAAAGCTTGCGAGAAGCCTTGACCACGCATCATTTGCGAAAGCTTCATGTTCATCATGAAACCTTTGTCATGAACTGCCGGGCTTTCAGCAAGCATCGGCAGAGTTTCAGGAATATTTTCGTAACCATTCAAACGCGCGTACTCTTCAACAAGATCCATGTCCTGTTCAAGGTCGAAACGGAAGGTCGGAGGCAAAATAGAATACTTGCCCGCACCACCCGTCACCTGGCAACCCAAGCGGCGCATGTAATCGGCAAACTTTGCTTCATCAGCTTGATAACCCAAACGGTCCGTCACAGTTTGCACCGTGATTTCAACCGCGGATTTTTTCACTGGGTTTGGATAGAAGTCATGATGATCGCCAAACGCAGTCCCACCAGCCACTTGCACAATCAAATCCGCAGCACGGTCCATCGCACGAACAGTGCCATCTGGATCTACGCCACGGCTAAAGCGATACGCAGAATCCGTTTCAATCCCGTGCGAGCGCGACGCTTTACGAACCGCCATCGGCAAGAAGTAAGCCGCTTCAATAAAGATGTCGGCTGTTTTTTCACTGACACCTGAATTCTGACCACCAACGACACCGGCCATTGCGACCGCGCGATTGGCGTCGCGGATCATAAGCTCAGTGCCTTTCAATGTGACTTCCGTCCCATCAAGAGTTTTAAATTTTTCACCGGCCTGAGCGTTGCTCACAACGATTTTGCTGCCTTGAATTTCTTTGGCGTCAAATGCATGAAGCGGTTGACCGAGCTCCATCATCACGTAGTTCGTTACATCAACTACGTTATTGATTGAATTCATGCCGACAGCTTCAAGACGTTTTACAAGCCACTCAGGACTTGCTTGAACTTTGACACCTTTAACGAAACGGCCCGCATAGCGAGGACACAAATCAGAATTTTTAACTTCAAGGCCGATTTGCTTTTTTGTCGACTCACCAGACAAGGCAAGCTTGCTTGTCATTGGTTTTAATTCACGACCCAAAAGGCACGCGATCTCACGAGCAAGTCCATAGTGACTCAAGCAGTCTGCGCGGTTCGGAGTGACTTTGAGTTCAAACACGATGTCATCGTAGCCACCGTATTCGGCAAATGTTTTACCAATCGGTGCGTCCTGAGGAAGAATCGCGATGCCATCGCTTTCTTTTGCAAGACCGAGTTCTTTGAGTGAGCAAAGCATCCCGCCAGATTCAACGTCACGAACTTTGGCTTTTTTGATAGCAAAATTGCCTGGCAGAACTGCGCCTGGCAACGCCACGATCACGCGGTCATTGGCCTTGTGATTTTGCGCTCCACAGACGATCTGATGAACAACGCCTTCGCCTGTCGTCACTTTACAAACCGACAATTTGTCAGCGTTTGGATGTTTGTCTTTTTCCAAGATCAAACCAACAACAACGTGCTGGAAATCTTTGGCGCGATTCACGGTCTCTTCAACTTCAAGGCCTGCGCGTGTGAGCAAAGCATCCAACTCCGCAGGTTTTGCGAAGTAGTCTTTAATATCTACGAAATCTTGTAACCATTTTAAGCTAATCTTCATGGGAGAAACTGCCTTACGAAACGAACATCATTTTCAGGGAACAAACGAATATCATCGATGCCGTATTTAATAATACCCATACGCTCGATACCAAAACCGAAGGCAAAACCTTGCCACTCAGGATAATTGATTTTCGCGTGGTGGAACACTTTTGGATTGATCAAGCCGCAACCGCCGATCTCGATCCAGCCCGTCTGTTTGCACAGACTGCAGCCTTTGCCTTTACAAATCGGGCAAGAGCAATCGACTTCCGCCGATGGTTCTGTGAATGGAAAAAAGCTTGGACGGAAACGAGTTTTCAAGCCCGAACCGAAGAACTCACGCACGAAGAAACTGATCGTGCCTTTCAAATCCGCCATAGAAACTTTGTGATCCACACACATGCCTTCGATCTGATGGAAATTCGGCAAATGCGAAATATCGCTGTCACAACGGAAAACCGGGCCAGTACCAATGATACGCAAAGGTGGCTTCTCGCTTTCAAGCGAGTGAATTTGAATCGGGCTTGTGTGCGTACGCAACACATGGGTCGGATCAATAAAGAACGTATCCTGCATATCGCGCGCCGGATGGTCCGCTGGGATATTCAGCGCCTCAAAGTTGTAATAATCTTTTTCTATGAGTGGACCGGTACGGATGCTGTAACCGATACGAGCCATGATGTTAAAGATCTCTTCAGTCACCTTGTAAACCGGGTGCTGATTGCCCGTAGGACGCGTGTAAGATGGCAAAGTCATGTCGAGCTCTTCGCTCGCCATCTTACCTTCGATCTCGGTTTTCTTCAGAGCCTCTTCGGCTTCGACATAAACTTGTTCTAGCAGGCTCTTAACTTCATTTACCTTTTTACCAAAAAGGGGCTTTTCTTCCTTCGGAAGATTGGCCATCTCCTTCATGATTTCAGTGAGGCTTCCGTTCTTACCGAGGAAGGTCACTTTGAGGTCATAGAGAGCTTTGCTGTTGGCAGCGGCTTTAAATTGAGCCAGCGCCTGTTCTTTGATTGCATCGAGTTTAGCTTGTGACATAGACCTCAGTTATCTCTGAACCCTATAGTATTTTCAACGATTTAGGCCGATAATGTGATGCGTAATTTTAGTTGACCTTCGCCCGTAAAAAAGCGAACTTCCCAAGCCATGGCGCACAAAAATAAATCCAATTACAGCCCCTATAAGGCCAGACAAGAAGCTCGCAACAAAAACGCGGGCGCCAAGGTCCTGACCGACGCCCCGAAAGTGCTCATGGGGAAGCACAAAAAGCCGGAGAGTATTTACTCGTTGAACGAGGCCAACGACCGTCTTGCTGATATTTTCCGCAATCACGGTTTCCAGGTCAGCCACGAAGAGCGCATGAAATTGGCTCACTTCTATCGCCTGCTGATGGAAAACCAAGAAAAAGAAAACTTCACCCGCTTGCTCAAATTGCGCGACATCGCGATCAAGCACTACATCGATTGCATGATCATCACGGAATTTACAGATTTGAAATTCCCACTCATCGATGTCGGCACGGGCCCGGGCTTCCCAGGTATTCCACTTAAAATTCGCTATCCAGATAAGCACATTCTTTTGGGTGAAGGCGTTCAGCGCCGCGTGGAATTCTTAAAGCACGTGCGCCAAGAAATGAATCTGCAAAAACTCGACATCGTCGGCCGCAATATCAACAAGCACTTCGTATATCCTGTGAACGGCGCGATCACTCGCGCGGTGGAAGATATCCGCAACACGCTTGGTAATGTTTTGAGTTCTCTGCAGCTCGGCGGAAGAGTTTACTTTATGAAGGGCCCAGGCGTCGATCCTGAGATCCCGATGGCGCTCAAAGAGTACGGCAAATACTATCAACTTCACAAAGACATCGCTTACGATTTGCCACACACGCCTCACCAGCGCCGTTTGGTGATTTTTGAAAAGATCCAGCATGCTCCACTGCCTGAAGAAGATGAAGGCGAAGAGCTCTTGATGGATGAGTTGTCAGGCGAAGAAAAACGCCGCTGGAGTAAGTACTAATGACTGAAATTACATCAGCTTCGAATGAGCTATTTAAAAACTGGAAAAACCTCGACACGGCAAAAGGCATTCGCAAGGCTGGCGAGTTTTTCTTGATGGGCGAAAAACTCATTCGTGAGTTTTCAGAAAACAAAGAGCTGCAACAAAAGTTTCCAGTGAAGGCGGAACTCTTCAACGAAGATCTCCGTCCTCTAAAACTGGCTTCCGATCGTTCAACTTTTAAATTAGCAAAAGGTTTATTTAAAGAACTCGACTTCGTCGGCACGCACTTCAATTTGCTGTTGCTGACACTGCCCGAGATTCCGAGCTACGATCCCGCGACTCAACCCCAAGGTCTCGAATTGGTTTGCCCATTGGGTGATCCAGGCAACCTGGGCGCGGTGATCCGCTCGGCGTTGGCGTTCAACGCCAGTCGCGTGGTTCTGACGGAAGAAGCGGCCTTCCCGTTCACTCCGAAGGTGGTGAAAGCGTCTGCCGGAGCAGTTCTGCAAATGCCTCTTGCGCGCGGTGGGAATTTACAAAGTGAAAATTACGCCGACATTTACGCTCTCGACATGGTCGGAAGCGATATAGAAGATTTCAAATGGCCTAAAAACATGCGCCTCCTCGTCGGCGAAGAGGGTTCCGGCGTCAAAGACATGAAAGGCCTGATGAAATTAAAAATCAACACAGGCTCCGTCGAATCTTTGAACGCCACTGTGGCAGCCAGCATTGCCCTTTACAGTTTCCGCAATTACACTCGTAAGTAGTTATCGTTAAGGAGAACTCTTATGTTACATCGCCTCTCATTGGTGAGTGTTATTGCTGGATTTTTATTTCTCAACGCCTGCTCCACCGCTTCGGTGCGCGTAATGCCGGGCGAAGACGGTACGAACCGCATTGTCTCTAAAGACATCGAACAAGAAGGCGCTGAAGAAGCTGCTGTGAAAGCCGCGAACGAATACTGTGAAAAACGCGGTCAGACAGCGGTATTTGTCACAGAAAAGACTCAGTACAAAGGCGATATGGACGAGCAAACTCGCAAGAACGTGCGCACGGCTTCAAAGGTCGGCATGATGCTCGGCGGAGTTGGCTACGGCACCCGTAACTCCGGTGTTGGCGCCGTGCTTGGCACCGCTGGCAGCGTGGGTTACGCAAGCACTAATGATCGCGCTTACCAAAACGAAGTCGTTTTTAAATGTAAGTAGCCCTATCAACGAGAACGCTTGTCAGTGACTTTGTAAACAGCTAGCATTTTAGCAATGACAAAATCGATAGCGTTCTTTCTCATCGTCTCTTTGAGTTTCTTTTGTATTTCTGCGCAGGCCAGCCTTCCGGAAAATCTCGTTGCTGTCGGCCAAGGGGTTGCCTCCCCAAGCACAACGTCGCTTGTGAATATCGGTCGCGGGCTTGTGGGTTTTGAAAATCCTTCGGGTCTTATGTATACCAAAGGCTTTCGTGTTGCGGTCGAAGCAACGAAAGACGCCAGCGGCTCTAACACGGGTTTTGAAGGCAGCTATGCCAGCGCCAATTACGGCCTGGCCGTCGGCAACTGGAAGTCCTGCACGGATTGTGTTGCTGCCACCGCCCTGATTCTGGGCGGCGCTTTTAAATACGCGAACATCGGCCTTCGTTATCAAAAGATCGATACAACACCCACCTATGGCTTAGGCGTCCTCTTTAACGCCGCTGGAAAGCACCGCTTCGGAATTCACGTCGAAGATGAAGTCCCCGTGGTTCAAGATAATAGCGTGCTTAAAGCCGGTGTTGGCTATTCGTACGTTGGCAATGATGACACAATTAATATTGAAATGACTCAGCAAAAAACTCAAACCACGAGCACGACTAAAAATTCGATTGGTTACAAACGAAAAGTCAGCTCGCTCGAGGTCAGTATGACCTACGAAATGGGCGAAGGTGGTACGGATCTCTTCTGGATGGGCGCAGGCTTTAAGGGCCAGACTTTTCACTTAGCCGTTTACTCAGCTTACAACACGCAGCTGCTGGCTGTGCTCTCGGCCTTTTTCTAATTTTTAGTATTTATCAAAGTCCACGGCAGGAATCCGCAGAGTGTTAAATCCATTGGTAATCCAGGCGTTCTCAAGCAAAAAACGTTGTTTCTCGCTGCGATAGGCTCCCGCATCTCCCCACAGTTCAAAACCGGACGGAATCGGCGTGCCACCAATATCTTGAGGGTTTGAAAAGTTAAAGGGATGGTTGTGAATATGGATTTTAAAATGATAACCGCGAGCGAGGTACTTCTTCAGCCACTCTTCACGCACCGTATTCGCCGGTACCATGGCTTCTGAAGGATTGGACAAAAAGATCACCACCATCTCACGATCAGGACCTATAAGAACACTGGCGCCAAACTCCGAATAGCTACCAAACAAGGGTTTTCCTAAAATCTCCGAGTGCAGATCCAGCAACATTTCTTCTAAGAAAGAAACGGTGAAGAGTTTTTGCGAAAGCACCCGATCAAAGCGCGGCAGATAATCTTTCGCGCCGGCGTTTGCGAAGACCTCTTTTTGCTTTTTCAATAAAACCACAGGGTCTGTGTCGATGCGAGCGCGGACTTCTTTTCTGAACTCGATCAGCGACGTTGGACTCGCTATGGCCGGCTGATAATAGACCTCGCGCTCTGTGCCTGCGAAAATGCGGATCTCAACGCCCTGGGCTTGGGCTGAGTACTCGAGTTTGAAGTGATCGTTCAGAGAAGACGCCTGAGCCAGGCCTGCTGTGAACAGAAGAATAAAGAAGCTCCACATGCCCGGGATAGTACAAAGGGCTTTTCAGCGAGTAAATAAAAAGGCCGGTTACGCACCGGCCTTTATAAAAGCTTCATACTAGGGCTCAGGCCAAACTACGGCGCCCAGGCCATATCCGTAAACGAGTTTCCGCCCTTGCTGACTTGACTCCAAGTCATACCGTCTGTCGAGCGATAAACTGTCTGCCACGTGATCCCGATATAAACGCCACCGCCATAAGCGATTTTACCATTCATACCGCTGCCGAACGCAGACCAGGTTTCGCCGTCCAGGCTACGATAATTTTTTGTACTCGTTGTCAGGATCAAAGAGTTATTCACGAAATTAAATCCGCTAAAACCCGTGGCACCAGACACCGTGACATCAGACCAAGTCACACCATCCGTACTGCGCACAACTTTCGTCGCTGAGTTCACACCCCAGAAGTAGCCCATACCATAAGCGACACCCGTCACGGTGTAATTTGAAAGCTTCGTCCAAGTCACACCATCAGCACTTGTGGATCGAGAACCGCCATCGCCGTAGGCAAAGTAAATTCCATTACCATACGCAACGCCGCGGAAGTGCGTGCTGCATGTGTTGTCTGGAAGGTCTGTCCAAGTAACGCCGTCGTTTGAATAAGCGCGATTCCCGCAAGCGCCGACGGCGACGATGCGATTCACACCCTCAGCAACTCCGCCGTACCAATTTGATAGGAAATTAGAACTCTGGAACGTCATCCCGTCTGTCGATCTTTGAATGCGCCAGCCAAGAGTGATAAATGCGTTTTTAAAGTAGGTCGCTGCACGCTGGAGGTATTTATCATCGCCACCGTTGGCAATATCAGAAACGTCGTTTGTCCAAGTCTTACCACCGTCAGCACTTGTCATATGGCGGCCACCATAACCTGTAAGAACCCAACGACCATTTGGATTCGCAGGGTTGCTTGGAGTTGGGGTCGGTGTCATTGTCGGTGCCGGTGTTGGCGTCATCGTCGGCACTGGAGTCGCCGTCGGAGACATCACCGGAGTTGGCGTCGGTGATACTTTCGGTGTCGCCGTTGGCGCTACCGTTGGTGATACAACCGGAGTCGGTGTTGGCGTGACTGAAGAGCCCGGAGCTGGCGTTGGTGTCGGAGTAGAAACTCCCGCGCCCGAATTATCTCCAGTTGATGGTAAATTCTGCGAGCCCTCCGCAGGAAATCCACCAGAGCCATTGCCTGCACAGTTTGAATAAAGCAGGAACAACGGCGATAGAGCCAGCACCATAACTACTTTTTTGAATCGCTTCATGATCCCCCCGGATCCAACGAGACGAAATACTAACTTAAGTTAAAATCTCAGTGAGTGGTGAATAGAACCGAGCCTTCTGCGGGTGAGTCGCCGAGAAGTTTCCATAGTAACCAAAACCCTTCCCGTCCGGAGTCGCAAAGGCATACTCAGAGGCAGGAACTCCCATCAACTGCAACAACGTCAGCAAGAAGCAGTTGTACGGCATATTAAGGGCAGCGAACTTTTGACCTCCACGTGGCATCACCACGTAACGGCCAGCGCGGAGAGCTCCGCCCATATCACCGATCAAGAGTTGTTGGTTATCGATACCCATGTGAGCGTTATCATCACCCACATCTTGCATACCACCGGCACAGAGCAAACCCGTCACCATGTTTTGAATATAGGTACGGCCCGTGTTACCCTCGAGCACATCTAGTGGCGCCAAGAAACGGTCCGCGATCAAGTTGGCAAAGTACTTCCACCAAGTTTCGAAAGCCGTTCTTTGCTTAGCCGCGCCAACAGTTCCATGCATCGTATTGTGAACGTTGTCACCCAAGCCGCTGAGGCCCGGAATCCATTGCGGATCTTGTCCCTCGAAAGCCATTGTGCCGACTTTCGTAAGACCGCATTTAAAAGCAGCTGCGAGCAAATCCAGGTAAAGAGCATTGTACACGGCTGGATCTACAGGTGCCCCCGGATCGTTTGGCTTCGTGCATGTCAGCGCCGGAGCAGGTACCGCCGCCGAAAGGGATTTTTGCAAGTCCGAGATATAACCCATGTGTTGATCTAAGCGAGCTTTATCATCCGCAGAAATGCGACGGCCGTTTTTAAAATCAGTGTAAGCACCGTAAACGCGATTTAAAATATTAGACTTCAACTGATTGGTGTTATCTGCAGGAGTCGTTGTTCCCGCGGTCAAACCGCTGAAAACCTCGTTATAGAAATTCTTTAATCCGTTCGAGTTGTATCCTGGAACCGCTTGCACAGTGCTTCCGACTTTCTGATAGAATAAAGAGCCCGATGCCAGCAAGTCCACGCGAATAGCCTTACGTACATTCGCAGGAGTTGAATCCGGATATAGAGTCTTAGAGGCCTCCAAGACTGTGTCGATCGTTGGGTAATTACCTTCAGAGTTTCGATCTTGAGCCTGAGCTAAAACGAAATTCCCGTGGGCAGAACCAAACACCACCGAGGAATCTAGGCCACGAACAATCGTCAGTTGATCGGCGTTTTTTAAAGACTCATAGCGAGTGTTGTTCAAAACGGGGCTAATGGTGCTTGCCGCGCCCAGGTTGCGAAGCAGAACCTCTTTAGCTCCGCTGGTGCCAATCGCCGTGGTTGCGCTCGTAACAGCAGGCCACAAAGCGTTTAAGTTCCCGTGGTCAAACCAGAACATCATCAAACGTTTTGGTGCGATTGTGGATTGTGCGTAGGCTTCCGCGGGCATCAGGCTTGGCAAAAGAGGAAGTGCGAGGAGTGTTTTCCCCGCTCCGATTAAAAATTGACGGCGTGATTTATTGCAATAATAGATCGACATAAATTCCCCTTAGTTGTTCCAACGTCTAAACTCTGGTGACATAACCATGCTCTTAATCGCCGCGACGATGGAGCCCTGAGTGACATTATCCCCGTACATTGTTTTCAAACTTTGATTCATCTGACAATTTGCTGTGGTATCCACAGGAACGCGCGCTTCGAAGCGCTTTAAGTTTTTCACAAAGCACATCATCGCACGGTCGCTAACACCGAGCTGTTCACCCATTTGTTTCGTACCATTAAAGCTCACTGGGCTGCCTGTAATTTCAGAAGTCGTAACACTTGCATCCACGGCCAGCTGACCAACGGCTGTCGAGTTGCTGTAAACCGTTTCAATGGTGCGATAACGGCCAAAGCTATCGAAGTTCTCCATGGCATAACCAAAGCTATTGAATCTGCCATGGCAAAGAACGCAAGCCGTGCCATTGACTTCGGTCGCACGCGAAGTTCTCATGCGAGTCGTGATCACCTCTTCAGTCAAGACTGGTGGTAATGCCGTCGGAGCACTTGGCGGTGGCAAGCCGATATCCTGGCACAGAACGTGTTCAATAATATTCAAACCGCGTTTGATCGGCGTTGTTGTATAGCCTGAGCGCTTCGTCAGCATCGCTGCACGACTCAAGAAACCAGAACGCTCGATTGGCAATGTCGTCGTGTTGCTGACGCCGTAAATGGCTGCCAAACGGCTGTCAGTGGCACTTGTGTATCTTGATGTCATCACGTCAAGGAATGTTCCTGACTGGGTTAAAACCACCGTCGCAAAATAGTTATCAAGCTCGTTGCTCATAACATCTGCAAGGCCTGTTGTGTTGATGTTACCGATATAAGCAGCATCGTATTGAAGGCGGTCAAAAACATCATAACCATAAGATTCACGGAACAAACGGCGAACCATGTCTTTAGCACCCGGCAAAGTCAGCAAGCGATCTATTTGCTGACTGAGAACCGCATCGGTCAAAAGTGTGCCGTTAGCTGCCGCCGCTTTCAAGGTTGCATCCGGAGGAGCTCCTGTCAGGAAGAAGGCCATTTTGGATGCAAGTTCGTAAGCCGTCAAACTGAGCACCGTCGAACCGGTCGCAATCGGCGTTCCTTGGTCATAAATTTTATAAAGGAAATCAGGCATGATCGCGATCGCGGTAAAAGTTAATTTTAGAAGATCGGCTTTGGCCAAGGTGCTATCCCAGAGTTTTGCAGCGACAGCATTTGCTTCTGTGGTACTGAGTGCACGACGGAAGGCACGAGAACCGAGTTCTTTCACAAACGACTGATGACAAGCCTGAGTGATGGTTGTCGCACTCAAACATTTATTAGTATTCGGATAGGCCTGTAAACCCGCCGTCGCGCCAGAAACGAGCTCCCCGGCTCTGTAGGCCGCATTAAAGAGAGCATCCGAGATCGGCTCAGTCATCAACAAGGACTGTTCTTTGAGGGTGTCGCGATTTTCGGTGGCAATGTCAGTCGGTATACTGCTTAACTGCGACACAAGAGAGGTGTCCGTTTTAAGCGTCGTTGAGAAATCATCGAGCAACGCAAAGAGCGCGATCTGATATTCACGATTGGTTAATTTTAAAAGCGGCGTCTTTTGGACATCACCCGCAGTACAAGCGAACTCCTGGCGATTCTGACTGTTCGTCACTGGAGGTGGTTCACTGGCTGTTGGTGACAACGCCTGTGCAATCAATGCAATCTGAGCATCAGTTAAATGAACGGCACTCATTTGCGGAATAGAATTTAAAGCAAGAGTGATTTGTGAAGCGTCTCTAGACTTTTTAGCTGATGACTCCACAGGGCCGTGGCAAGACGCGCAGTTCTGCGTGTACAAAGCCTTGCCTTCCATGAGTGGTTCCGTTGACGATGCATCCGATGCCTGATCTTGAGTTGTATCTACTTTTAACGGCGTGAATCGTCCGCAGTTTTGGAAGCCGATAACCAATGGCACTGCCACAACGAAAAAAACACCGAGTCTTTCGAAGACGGTTCTCATTCCCCACCTCATATACAACAACTAGCTTAGCGTAATTAGCTCTCCTTTATCGGTTGAAAATTCCTGGGCTTCTCATTTTGATAGTCTAGCTTTTCGGGATTTTTCCCTTCTGAAAATGAGCGTATTTCTGCGCTCTAAAAGTGCTGCGCGAATGCAGCACTTTGCGGCCACTGTCGTAAGATGAGATGTCTACATTCGTGCTGCAAAAATGCAGCGGATTTCATGATTTTTTGGGAGCGCCTAGGGGGTGTAAGTCACGCGGCACGCACCTTTTTTACCGGCACCGCCCAAGCCCGGCGTTGAGTATCCAGAGCCGCCACCACCGCCTGCTCCGTAGTTTCCACCAGGATCCCCGGGCAAGCCGCTCATCCCACCGCCGGCGCCGCCACCACCACCGCCGCTTCCGACTGTCGCCGAGAAGTTGGATCCCGCAGCACCGGGATTACTACTACCGCTCCATTGATTAGCACCGACACCACCGGCACCGCCACCGTTCGCAGAGGCTCCCGCCGTTCCACCTACACCGACAACAGCATTTCCACCCGAGCACGTAGCACAGTTACCACCGCCGCCGCCGCCACCAGCACCACTCGTAGCTGCATTCGAACCACTACCGCCATTGCCGCCAGCGCCATCTTGTCCGGCAGCACCACCGCCTCCTCCGGCGCCTGAGCCCCCACTGGAGCCACCGCCTGCTCCGCCATTACCGCCACTAAATGCATTCGCCGAAGGAATCGATGAAGCCGCACTTCCACCAGCACCGCCAGCTCCAGCGCTTGTGCCAGTGCTGCCACCTTTTGCTGTTAAGGTTGCACCGCCGTTGAATGTTGTATCGCCGCCGTTTGTGCCCGAAGCACCCCCCGCGCCAATCACGACCGCGGCAGTTCCGCCAGGAGTTAACGTCATATTGGCGACATAAGTATAAGCACCGCCGCCACCACCTCCACCGCCATTGGTGGTTCCACCGGTCATACCGGCGGCCCCTCCCGCGCCTCCGCCGATGCACTCGACTTTGTTGTTGGAGTTATTCCAATTGCTCGGCACCGGCCAAGAAGCATTGGAACTCACAATCGTCGTAACAATGGGAGTAGAAGGTTTTTTCCAAAAGGTGAACGGCACTGTTTGAGAATTGGCAACGACTACAGCAAAGATGACACCTACACCAAGCGATACTCTGAAATAAAGATTTCTAATCATCGTGAGTACAATACTCACTGCTGTTGTACGCAGAACACCAGAATAACTTCGGGACAGATTGTGGAAAGCGCTGCAGTTATGCAGCAATGGGGGAAAGATAAAAATTTTGTGAACGATTTTACGATCTCTAAAGTGCGTAGGATGTTCGTCTTATGGATCGAACAAGAGCAACGAGACGAGCGTCTCGTGCTCCCTGAAAAAAGAGATTCCTGCCCCTGAGGCTAGCCTTTTTTTTCTGAATTAGTATCCGCGAGTCACGCCGCCATCGATGAGAATGCTTTGGCCAGTGATGTAACCCGCTCTTGGGGAGGCAAGAAAGGCTGCAAGATCCGCGAGCTCGTGTGGATCGCCCAAACGTCCTGCAGGAACCATCTGCTTGATGCGCTCATCAGTGAGTTTTAATTCTTTCAAACGATCCGTCGCTGTGTAGCCCGGCAGCAGTAAGTTTACTGTAATTCCGAAGGGGGCATATTCATTTGCGATAGATTTACTTAAGCCCGCAAGCCCCGCACGCAAACCATTTGAAGTCGTCAAACCATTCAACGGCTCCTTCGCCGCCAGCGAAGTCACTAACAGCACGCGTCCGTAATTATTTGCTTTCATTTTCGGAAGAGCTACTTTCAGTGACTCAACAACACTCATCCACAAACTTTGGAAATCTTCATACCACTGCCCGTCTGAGATATCAGCGAAATTGCCTTTGTTCGGGCCACCGGTATTTGTCACCAAAATATCCACTCCGCCCATGATTTGAATGGCTTTTTCAACAACGGCTTTCGCTTCGCCTTCTTTCGTCAAGTCACATGTCAGAACATGCTTCGCACCGATTTCTTTCGCGGTCTTTTCCAGTTTATCAAGGCTGCGAGAGCAAATCGTGACCTCAGCGCCTTCTTGCACAAGCACTTCCGCGATCGAGCGGCCGATTCCAGTAGATGCGCCCATCACAAGGGCTTTTTTTCCTTTTAATTGTAAATCCATGGTGTGTCCTTTATTTTCCGAAGTCTTCTTTTTTCATACCGAGCCAGTTCAGTGCTGACTTCGAGAAGAGCCACTCTTGAGTTTCTTTATCATTCGGGAAAGCTTCTTCAATCACCTTCCCTGGAACCAATTCACCGAGTGGGAAGGGATAGTCCGTTCCCAGGCAGATTTTCTCAGCACCGACGAGGTCTACGAGATATTTCAAAGCCTTTGGATCATGCACGAGGCTGTCGAAGTAAAAATGACCGAGGTAATCCTTCGGTGGCACTTTATTGTCAACCGCACACAAATCCGGGCGCGAATCAAAACCATGCTGAATTCGGCCAACAGTGAATGGGAACGAGCCGCCACCATGAGCAAACGCCACACGGAGCTTTGGAAACTTATGAAAGATTCCGCCAAAGATCATCGAACTGATCGCCAGCGACGTTTCCATCGGCATCCCCACCAGCCACGGAAGCCAGTACTTCTGCATCTTATCCTGCCCACGCATATCCCAAGGATGCACGAACAATGGCGCATCGAGAGCTTCGCAAGCCTCATAAAACGGATAAAGTGCTGGATCCGAAAGATTCCAGTCATTCACATGGGAACCGATTTGGAATCCCTTAAAGCCAAGTTTCTGAATGCAACGTTCGGCTTCCTTCGCCGCCATCTTTGGATCTTGCAATGGAACTGTCGCAAGCCCTACAAAGCGCTTTGGATTGCTTTTCACCACATCCGAGATGTGATCATTGAGAAGTTTTGAAACGACTAAACCATCTTCGGCCTTGATGCCATAGCTGAACATCACCGGAATCGTCGACAGCACTTGCACATGCACGTGATGATGATCGTATTCTTTAAGGCGCACTTCAGGATTGATACAGTTCTGCTGAATACGGCGGAAGAACTTGCCGGAGTCATCGACCATGTCGACATCGGTGCAACCTGGACATTGCTTCAACTGAATGAAACCACCATAACCAAACATTTTTTTAAAGTCTGGCAGCTCCGGCGGCAGAATGTGCGTATGAATATCAATCTTAAGCATGGGCCCACTTTCGGCCGTTCACATGACCACACTCCGTGCACTTTGTGTGTTCGCTATTGTAGTAACGCTCAAACACCGGCGGGAAATTGGTCTCAACATTGGTGAGCTTAAAAAACTCTTCGTAAAGCTTGTGACCGCACTTTTCGCAGTACCATTGAAGCCCATCCATTTCGCCTTCGCGTCGGCGGCGCTCAATCACAAGACCGATAGAACCTGCTTCCCGCTGCGGTGAATGCGGCGTATTTGGTGGTAACAAGAAAATATCACCTGCATGGATTGGCAGATCTTCGATCTTACCCTGCTCGTTAATCACCTTCAAAACCATGTTGCCTTCGAGCTGATAGAAGAACTCTTCCCCTTGATTGACGTGAAAATCAGTACGCTCGTTGGGACCTCCAACCACCATCACCATAAACTCGCGGTCCTTCCAGACAACTTTATTACCAACTGGCGGCTTCAGAAGATGACGATTTTCATCAATCCATTTTTTAAAGTTAAAAGGCTTTTGCATGATTAAAGACCTTTCTTCGGATCCATCACCGCCACACACTTAAGCTCAATCGCAATCGGCGTTGGCAGAGCATTGATCTCTAAAGTCGTGCGGCACGGAGGATTTTCTTTAAAGTACTCAGCCCACAAACGATTGTAGGTCGGAAAATCCGCCTTCATATTTGTCAGGTACACAGTCACATCCACAAGATTTGTCCAAGACGAGCCTGCGTCTTCCAGAATCGCCCGGACGTTCTTAAACACACTATGGCATTGTTTTTCAATATCATATGAAACGATGTTACCGGCAGCATCGAGCTCCACACCTGGAATCACTTTCGTGCCACGCTCGCGCGGCCCCACTCCTGACAAAAATAATAAATTCCCCACAACGCGGGCATGTGGATAGTGACCAACAGGCTCAGGAGCTTTCATTGAGTTTTTTGCTTCAGACATCGCTTACTCCATCCCAATACAGATATTTTTAACTTCGCTCATAAATTCAAGAGCGTGCTTTCCGCCCTCACGGCCAACGCCGGATTCTTTCACACCACCAAAAGGTGTGCGCAAATCACGCAGCATCCAGGTATTCACCCACACGATACCGCTTTCGATTCTTTGCGCAATTCTGTGACCGCGCTTCAAATCCTGAGTCCACACGCTCGCCGCAAGACCGTACTTCGTCGAGTTCACCATTTTCAAAACTTCTTCTTCAGTCTCAAACGGCGTCAAAGTTGCCACCGGACCAAAGATTTCTTCTTGATTCACCTTCGACTGATACGACAAGCCTTCAATCAGTGTCGGCTGAATGAAGTAGCCATCCGTAAACTCGCCGCCCATCTCAGCTTTTTGACCGCCGCAGAGAATTTTTGCGTTTTCACTCTTAGCATGTTCGATGTACGAAAGAACTTTCGCCTGATGATCTTTAGAAACCACCGCACCCTGCTGTGTGTCCGTTTTGAGCGGATCGCCCTGCTTCAGCTGCTTTGTTTTTTCAACAAGGGCTGTTTTAAATTTCTCATAAATTGATTTTTCAATAAAGATGCGGGAGCCACAAAGACAAATCTGTCCTTGATTCGAAAAGCTTGAGCGCACAGTCGTCTCAACCGCTTTCTCGAAATCGCAGTCCGCAAAAACGATATTGCCGTTCTTACCGCCCATTTCTAATGAAACTTTCTTAAAACTTCCCGCAACACTCTGAGCGATATTTCTGCCAGTCAAAGTACTGCCGGTGAAAGACACGGCTTTAATGCTTGGATGATTCACCATCGGCGCACCCACCTCTGGGCCACGGCCGTGAAGGATATTCAAAACACCCTTTGGCAAACCGACTTCAATGGCAATTTCACTCAATAAATAAGCTGTCATTGGCGTGAGCTCCGAAGGTTTTGCAACCACCGTATTACCCGCCACCAAAGCTGGTGCAATTTTCCAAGTAAATAAATACAGCGGCAAGTTCCAAGGCGAAATACACGCGACAACTCCCAGCGGAGAATAAGTCACATAATTCAAAGCACGCGTATCCGTCTGGAAAGTTTCGCCATGGAACTGAGTCATCGCATCGGCGAAGAACTCAAAGTTCGCCTGGCTGCGGGGAATATCCACTGTGCCGGAAACTCCGACAGGCTTTCCACTATCGATGGATTCCGCCAAAACGAGCTCCGCATTGCGCTCTTGAATACGAGCTGCGATCTTACGCATGAAGCGAACACGATCTTCCACTGCCGTCTGTGACCACGCAGGGAATGCCGTTTCAGCAGCTGCAATCGCCTCAAGCACGTCGGCTTCGTTTGAATCCGGCACCAGAGAATAAGCTTTGCCCGTTGCCGGGTTCATGTTGTCGAGGAATTTTTTATTCTTAGGCTCTTTAAGCTCGCCATTGATATAATTTAAAATCTTTTTCATGAACGCGTCTCCGCATAAGTTCTTAAAATCGCTCGCACCGGTGAAGCATCCGCGCCCTCAATCTTGAGTGGCAAAGCAATCAGTTCGTATATGCCCTCAGGCGCTTTATCCAAAACAATACCTTCTAAAATTGCCATATCATGGCTATGCACCGCCAAGTGGCTTTCCAAAGTCTGATCTGTTTCCGGATCAATCGAAGGAGTATCAATCCCAACCAGACGCACGCCTTTCTCATGCAAGTAATTTACGAGGCTTGCCGAGAGAGAATTAAAATCACCATTCCAGGTGTAAGGGTTCGGGAACGATTTGGTTTTAAACAAAACACGCGGTGCCTGAATCGCTTTGCCTTTAAGATCAGCAATCTGCAAGCGCGCCCCACGAGCAACCGAAACTTCGATGACCTGCGCTTTTCCAAGGTAAAAATCCAAAGAGCGCGTGGCAATGCCTTCAGAACGAGGTGCGTAATGATTGGGGGCATCGGTGTGTGCGCCCAAATGCACCGTCGTCGTGATCTTTGAGAGTGTCAAATGCTGCCCCTGATCGGTGCTCATGACAAACTCTTCACTGAAAGGCGTATCCCCCGGGAATACCGCCAACCGAGGATTGATAGCCGGAGTGATATCGATAATTTCCAATCTTGCCTCTCACTTCACATCGAGATAACCTTGAGCCGCTTATTCTACAAGGCAGGCTTCTATGGTGAAAGAGAAAATGACGAAAGATAATAAGATAAATACCCTTTATTGGGCCGATGTGCTGCAGGTCGCCAGACTCAATCACACACCAATTCCGCAGATCAGCAAGGAAATCACGTCCTTTTCCCGCGCAGAAGCTTACACCATTCAAGAGCTGCAAATGAAGGCCTGCCTAGAAAGCGGAGAAACTCAAGTTGGCTGGAAAATGGGACTTACTTCGGAGGCAAAACGCCGCCAGATGAACCTCGATTCACCGCTCTATGGATTTCTGACGAACAAGATGCAAGTTGCTGACGGCGGCGTGTTTCCGCTCGAGGGCTCCATTCACCCAAAGATCGAGCCTGAAATCGCGTTTTTGATCTCAAAAGACCTCGCCGGAAACGTCACTCGGGAACAGGTTCTTGCAGCCTGTGGTGGTGTTGCCAGTGCGCTCGAAATCTTAGATTCACGCTACACAGAATTTAAATACTTCTCGATGGAAGATGTGATCGCCGACAACTCGTCATCTTCAGATTTCGTCGTAGGTCCTTGGGTGAAGGATTTTAAAAACATCGACCTCATCCATTTGAAAATGGAAATGTTTGTTGATGGAAAGCCGGTGCAAACTGGCATTTCCAAAGACATCTCAGGCGATCCCGTAGCTTCTGTGATTCAGCTCTGCGCACTGCTGGCAGAACGCGATCAAGTTCTAAAAGCCGGCAGCATTGTTCTTGCCGGAGCAGCCACAGCTGCTGAGATGCTCAAACCTGGAATGAAAGTTTCATTGAACGTAGATCAATTGCCACCTGTTTCTGTGACTGTGAAGGGAAATTAAAAATGTCATTAGCTGATGCTCGCGCCCTCGATCAAAAAGACCCTCTTAAGAATTTCCGTGATGAATTTATTTTCCCAGAAACTCCTAGCGGTCAGCCGCCCATGTACTTTGCCGGCCACTCCTTAGGCTTGATGCCGAAGAAGGCTGACACCTACATCAATCAAGAATTGAAAGCTTGGGGTAAATACGGCGTTGAAGGCCACTTCGAAGGCGATCATCCTTGGCTCCCGTACCACGAAAACATCACAGCAAGCTTTGCCCGCCTTGTGGGCGCCGAAAATGAAGAAGTTGTTGCGATGAATACTCTGACGGTCAACTTGCACCTTTTGATGGTGAGCTTCTACCGTCCGACAAAATCCCGTTTCAAAATCTTAATCGAAGCAAATACTTTCCCGTCGGATAAGTACGCTGTGGATTCTCAGGCACGCTTCCACGGTTTTGATCCGCGCGAAGCCGTTGTTGAGATTAAACCACGCGCGGGTGAAGCTCATTTGCGCGAAGAAGATCTGCTGCAGAAAATGCAAGACCTCGGCGAATCGCTTTGTCTTGTGATGCTTGGCAACTGTAATTATCTTTCAGGCCAATGCTTTCCATTTAGCAAGATTACCGAGAAAGCCCACAGTGTGGGTGCTGTCGCAGGATTTAATCTCGCTCACGGCGCAGGGAACTTACTCTTGCAACTTCATGACTGGAATGTCGACTTTGCTGTTTGGTGTTCTTACAAGTACCTGAACGCAGGACCTGGCGGTATTGCCGGAGCCTTCGTTCATAAAAAACATCTTGGCTCAAAAACTCTGCCACGCTTTGAAGGCTGGTGGGGGCAGAATAAGAGCACGCGCTTTAAAATGGGCCCGGACTTCGACGCGATTCCAACTGTCGAAGCTTGGCAGCTTAGCAACCCGCCGATCTTCCAGCTCGCAAGCCTTCGCGCTTCCATGGAGCTTTTTGACAAAGCCACCATCAAAGGCCTGCGCGAAAAAGGCGACAAGCTCACAAGCTATTTCGAAAACCAAATCCGCACGGAACTTGAAGGCCAAGTAGAAATCGTCACTCCACCATTGCCACAACGTGGATCCATGCTGTGTTTGCGCTTCAAAGAATCACCACGCGCTTGGGCCGGTAAATTGCGCGAGCGTGGTGCCTTCGTCGATTTCCGCGAGCCAGATATCATTCGCGCGACACCAGTTCCTTTGTACAACAACCACGAAGACATCTACCGCCTAGTTCAGACCTTTAAAGAGGTCATGCATGGCAAATAAAATCACGATCATTGGCGCAGGACTTGTCGGCTCTTTATGGGCCGTGCTTTTGCGCAAAAGAGGCATCGACGTCACCGTCTTTGAAAAGCGCGCAGACCCTCGCTTAAGCCACTCCGAGGCTGGCCGCTCGATCAACTTGGTAATCACTTCCCGAGGCGTCAACGCGCTTGATAAAGCGGGTCTTCTGCAAAAGGCCCTCGAGCTTGCGGTCCCCGTCTATGGCCGTATGATTCACCCAAAAACCGGCGACCTCGTTTATCAGCCCTATGGCAAAGAAAGCGAACGCAATCTTTCCATTTCCCGCAGTGCCTTGAATCAGTTTCTGATCGAAGAGGCCGAGCATGCAGGCGCGAAGGTTTACTTTCAGCATTCTTTAGAAAATATCGATTTCAAAAACAAGATCGTCACTTTTGGCGGCGGCGAAAAGCACTCTTACGATGTTCTTTTCGGAACCGATGGCGCCGGCAGCGCCGTTAGAAAACAGATGGCCCAGCAAAATCTGACGAGTGAAACGACGGAGTGGTTGCCGGCAGATTACAAAGAGCTCTTCTTGCCGGCTCCGAACTCCCTTGATAAAAAAGCTCTGCATATTTGGCCACGCGGCTCGCATATGATGATGGCGCTTGCAAACCTCGACGACAGTTTTACGATGACTCTGTATCTGCCAAAGGGTCAGCGTCCAGTCAGCTTTGAAAATATTAAAAACACAAAAGACGTCGAGAATTTATTCAAGAACGAATTCCCAGATGCTATTCCGATGATGCCTCACTATCTCGAAGACTTTGAAAAGAATCCGCAAGGAGCGCTCGGCACTGTCCGTTGCACAAAGTGGGTCTTTGATAACTCGGTGGCTCTGATGGGCGATGCGGCTCATGCGATTGTTCCATTCTTTGGCCAAGGCATGAACTCCGGTTTTGAAGACTGTACGAACTTACTTGCCATCTTAGATCGTACAAATAACGACTGGTCAAAAGCATTGGCAGAGTATGATCAAATGCAACGTCCGAATGCCAATGCGATTGCCGATATGGCGATTGAAAACTGGTATGAGATGAGCGAAAAAGTTGCGGATCCGCAATTCCAATTACGCAAAAAGATCGAAGGCCTACTCGAGAAGAACTTCCCGGCACTCTTTAAGTCTCGCTACGGTATGGTGACTTATACTCTGATTCCTTACCACCTAGTTCAGCAAGCAGGCCGCTTACAGGATCAAGTTCTTGCGGAGCTCATGACTGGAATTAAATCCGCCGACGATGTGTCGCTTGAAAAAGCAGAAACCGTACTGAGAAAGACCTACGAGCCTTTCCTGAAACAGCACGGTTTATAAATACAGGGCTTTGTAAAAAGCCCTTGCTCACTAACGACTCAGCAAACAACCCATTGTGAACGGAGCGCCTCTGCCGAGGTCCAATTGACCAAAGAAGGTGCCATCAGTTCTTCTATTGATTGAAAGATGGATCTTTTTATCAGCTCTGAGGCCGTTGCTAGTACCCTCGCAAGTGATAGAGTCATCGTCATTCGTGCATTGATCAAAGGTAAGAGTTTCGTAGTTGTAGATACCACGGCCTGCGTATGAGTTTGTAACGGCATTGCCATTTTTCTCATCGAGGTGGATATTAATCGCTCGCTGGAAAACGTTACAGTCTACGCGAATCGCCCACCAGATCTCTGGACCTGCAGCAAAGCTAGAGTGACTAAAAAGAACTGTCGCTAAAACAAGAAGCATTTTGGTTTTCATGAAACCTCCCTTGCCAGCGTTTTTAGCTCTCTTGGTAAAATAGGTAAAATAAAATTAAGATAACCATATCATAGGCATATACCTATAGTTAAAAATGTTTGCATTTCCGCATGGAAACGCCATCTCTAAATCTGCCACAAGACGCTTTCTTTCATCTCGGAAATGTTTCTTCACACGAGCGAACTTCTTCCGTTTTATCTCTCTCAACATCGTGAAAATACTTAAGATATGAAATCACATGTATTTTGGATACTCTCATGGTTATGGCTAGTGCCGTGGCACGCTCACGCACAGGAAATCACTCCTTTTCAAGAAAAGTTCTATCTTCAGATGGGTTATTTCTTACCGGAGTTTGACTCTAACACCCGCGTCGACAACAGATTGATCGAACGCGGAACCGATTTGCATCTGGAAGACCGGCTGGGTCTTAACAAAACTCAAACTCTGCTGTGGGGAAGTGCCACATGGAGATTTGCTCCGAATCACCGGGTGCAAGTGGGGCTCTTTGACTTCAATCGCCACGGCGATCGAGTCATCAATGAAGAAATCCATATCGGCGATAAAGTCTATCCGATTGGTGCTGAACTCACCACGGATCTGAAATTCCGCGTAATTCCTATCAGCTACATGTACTCTTTCACCCAAGATGCGCAGTTTGAATTCGCAGGATACATTGGTTTGCAATGGTCCAAGATTAACTTCAATGTTGCCGGCAGTATCACAACCAATCCTTCCGACTTTAATAAGAACGCCGAGGCCGATGCCGATGCACCACTGCCAGTGGTGGGCGTTGACGGGAATTACTTCTTTACTCCTCAATGGAGTGTCGGTGGCAACCTCGGAGCCTTCATTTATAAACTCAAAGCCACAGGTATGTATTATCAAGGCACCGTCACAACAGCGACAATTGACGGCGGCTATTGGTTCTCAAACAACGTCGGTGTAGGCCTCGCCGTCAACTATTTCAAATTCGATGTAGATGTCACGAAAGATTCCTGGGACGGAAAATTCACCTATCAATACTGGGGCCCGCAGCTTTATCTGACCGGCCGCTTTTAGTAAGAAAATATAGCGGGGAAAATTTAGAATCTTGTTATTAGCAAGGAATCAGTTTCGGCAGCAGTTCCTCCGGAGGCTGTGTCGTCCAAAGACTCAGCACATAACCACCGCCACCAGAGCCCGTTGGCTTCACGGCGACAGCACCTGCCTTCTTCAGCATCTCCATATGGGTCTGCGGAGCCCCTTCGGTCAGACCCCAGCGCTCAAACACTTCACCGGCACTTTCAATGCCTGCTTTTAAAAGCTCTAAAGATTTTGCCTCATCAGGATCTGTCAGAGCTTTTTCACACATGGCAACCGCTGTGCGCATTTGCCCATCGATTGCCGAACCAAGCTCTGGATTGCCAGCGATCAGTTCTTTTACTTTATTCACGCATTCAAGAGTCACGCCTCTTTTACCAGAATAAGAAATATACCAGTGCGGAGTCCATTGCAGATTCAGCACCTTGCGCTCGCCACCTCGTTGATAGTGTAAGCCTTGGCCACTTAAAGAGACGGCGATATCGACACCACTGCTTTCGCCGTGGAAAAGATTTTCCAGCGTGCGAGCAAACTCAAACATTTCTTCTTCTTTTACGACATTCAAAAAATGAAGCCATTTTGTAAGTGCCACACAAAGGGCCGCTGAAGCCCCCATCCCAGCACCCACCGGAATCGAGCTTTTCAGCGTCAAATCGCCAACCAGCGAAGTGCGCGAGATTTTTTTAATTTCACAGGCGCGCTCCAACACGCCCCACACCAGGAGCTGCAACTCTTCACCGTGCTCACCATGCAAATACAAATTCAATGCCTTTGAGTCCGCCGGGCACGCATAGCTCAAATCTAAAACACGTGAACGCAATGGGAATACCAAGGCCGGAACTCCGCGCAAAACCGCGTGTTCACCAGCTAAAATCCACTTACCAGGCACTTGGGTCGAAAATGTTTTCATTGCTGCTCCAGTTACGGCCCTCCAGGCCTCCACACTGCCTACGAACAAATCACTCTAAAGTGTTGCTGCCAATGATTTTCTTGAGTTTTGGCCATTTCTTTTTGATCCTCGCGCCATAGGAAATGCACATTCGCGCCTGCATCCATCGTTACAAGCGGGCCATCGCCCTGCTCTTTCCAGAATTGCAGAATCTCTTCAAGAACCTTCTGTGAACCCGCGGTCATATACATAAACGGTGGTGCACAGGTTGCAAACAGTGCGTGCATATCCCAGAACTCCGCCCACACCACATCAAAACTGGTTTTCCAATCTTGAGATCGCAAAGCAAAGTTCAGTTCTTTCATACGCTTCTCAACGCGCTCAATACGTCCTGGGAAAAGCGAGCTTTTCGCCACGAGCTTATGCGCCTCGCTGGAAGATACTTCTTTCTTACCAGCCTCAACGATGATCACTTGATGCAATAGTTTCTTGTACGGAAATTCAATCGGCTCGGCATACTCAGCCGCCCACAAAGCCCAAGGCGTGTACAAAGACCTGCAAGAAGAACCAGAACCTTGGCGGCTAAAGCCTGACAGCGTTCGCATATCTTCGCCAAAGCCTTGGGGGTTGATTTGCTGAAACATCTTCGCAGCAGCCAAGGTCAGGGCCGCGAAACTAGAAGCGGAGCTCGCAAGGCCACAGTCTGAAGGAAAATTATTCGCAGATTCCACGAGAAAACTCTGCTCAATGCCCCACTGTTTTTTCAAAAACTGCAGGTGCGCAAGAAAACGAGTCTGGCCCTTTTCAGATAAGCGCATCGGTTCAAACTCATCTCCCTCAAGTGCAGACCAAGTGTCTTGACTGCCGATTTGCGGAGTAAGCCTCACCGACGTACGCAAGTGATCCAAAGTGTAAGACAAAGACGCGTTCGTCGGAATATTTCCAGAGGTTTGGGTCTTCCCCATGTATTTAATCAACGCGATATTTGAAGGAGCAGAAGCCATCACTGATTGCATAATTAATCCTTCACCAGAATCTCAAGACCGTGGCTCAGATCTTTTGAAGTCACATAGTTTTTAAACGGATCGGCGTGTTTCTTATCAAAAACCACCAGCACCACATCCGCACCCAAAGCGCCACAGCCCTTCACGGCAAGCACGCCTGGTTTTTGCGAAAGCTCTTTACAGAATTCCTGAGTGTAAGGCGCCACAAAGCCCAACGCCGCAAGAGCCTTCGCATTGTCCTGAATCCCCGCGACGAATTCGCCAGAATCCCCGCTCGTCAGCGAAGCTCGAATCTTTGCTAGAGCCGCCTCTATACCAGAGGCATCAAAATCCGCGAGGGCTTTTAAATGTTCATGAGTTGGCAATTTCTTACCCGTCGGGATCAAAGCAAAATCAATATCTGAAAAAGTCCAGCCATAGACGCCGACATGTCCGGTGTTGCGTTCAAAAAACGTCAGCGACCCTTTATACTGAGCCACCAGATCCGCGCCACTCGGGCGATAGCCTTCGCCGCTCCAAGCGTATTTCCAGTACGACTCTAAAAGACGCGATATACTCAAAGACTTTAACGTTTCAAGTTCACAGGACTCGCGCCACTCATTAAAAACAAACGCCGCCAGGAATTGAGCCGTTGAAGCTCCCCAGCCGCCACGACCCTCATGAGGATCGACGAATTTTAAATCATATCTAGAGAAAAAAGCTTGGTGATCCGCGATCAGTTTTCCGGCCGGAGATTCCGGGTGAATTCCTTCGGCTTTGCCAGTTCCAGGTTTTGTATGCAGTTCAAAGCGCGGCTTTGAAGTGAAAAGCAGACTAGGTCCACCCTTCATTGCCAGGTACTCACCTGCTAAAAAACTTTTTCCCGGAACCGTGAAAACCAAGGACGAAGACAAAGCAGACTCCTACTGAGAAATCTGCTTATCGGAAGCACGCAATTCACGCAGAACTTCAATCGCATTGCTCAAAGAAATTCTCTTACGGATCGCAAGGATCTCTTCGAGTTTTTTGACAACGATAGGAATCTCGCGCTCTTCAGCGCCAGCCCCCAATGTCAGGTTCTTAATGTGCAACTTCATGTGACCTTCAATGATCCCCACCGTCGTAAGAGCCTTCAAAGCACCTAAGTTCTGAACAAGCCCCACAGCCGCCATCACGCGAGAAAGTTCATTTGCAGACTCTACTCCGAGCATCTTCATGCACAAAGCGGCTGTTGGATGAAGCGTTGTTACGCCCCCCACAGTGCCCACAACCAGCGGAGCCTGAAATACGCCCACAAGCTTGTTTCCATCGCGCTTCCATTTTGTAATAGAGCGATACTGCCCGTCACGAGCCGCATAAGCATGAATCCCCGCCTCCACCGCGCGCCAGTCATTACCGGTCGCAATCAAGATCGGATCAATCCCGTTTAAGACACCTTTGTTGTTGGTTGCCGCACGGTAAGGATCTTGCTGAGCAAACAAAGAAGCCTCTTCAATTTTCTGAGCAAGGTCCGCTTCGATGTCATTCAATACCACCACCGCACGAGTCACTTTCGTGTCGACGAGGTTTGAAAGAATACACATCGTTACTTTTTCGCCGGTGAACTGCTCAATCGGCTCTTTCAAGAATTCACAAACTTGATTGATGATGTTCGCACCCATCGCATCGCACGGATTCATCATTACATGCACAACTGCCATATCTTGGCCGTCACCACGAGGCACGCGGCGAACAGTGATATCTGTCACGCCACCACCACGACGAACAAGGCCGAAGGCTACTTCACGATTTGAAATTTCAATCAGGTAATTTTTCTGAGAAAGAAGAGCCTTCTCAAAAGCAGCATAATCTTTTACAAGAGCGCACTGGATTTGACCGATGATATCAGCGCCCACAACCTCCGTTGTGATTTCGCCGATCTCACGAATCCATTTTGCCGTTTTGCTGGCAGCTGCGACGATGGACGTCTCTTCAACCGCCATGGGGATCGCGTAGTCTTTGCCATCGATACGAAAATTCGTTGCCACTCCCAACGGAACTTGGAAGTAGCCAATCACATTTTCAATAAACTTTTCGCCCAAGCTGTGGTCTTTCAAACCACCCTTGTCGAGGAATTCAATATCACGGGATTCCAGCGTCCCGGTTTCTTCAAGAGCCGCCAAACGTTCGCGGCGTGTGAGTTTTGAGAAGCCTTTAAAAATATCACTTAACGTGCGTGCCATTTCCAAACCCTCTTCGTCTTGAACTCGCCGATATTTGCGACGCCCGTGCAGAACATCGCGATCTTGAGCTCAAGCAGTAATTTTTCGTACAAGTCGTTCACAGCCTCTGGACTTTCCAATGCCGCTTTCAACCATGGCTGGGCAATGCCCACCATATCTGCACCCAGAGCCAGGAGCTTAGCAGCTTGGAGGCCATCGCGCACGCCTCCAGATGCCCAAACTGGGATTTTTTCATCGATTTCCTTGGCGCTTAGCAAACTTTCCACTGTTGAGAGGCCCCAGTTTTCAAATGTCTGGGCCACTTGGAATAAAAGCTCTGTTTTTTCAGAGCGATAGCCCTCAACACGGCCCCAATGAGTGCCGCCAAGGCCGCTGACGTCCACAGCATAAACACCGAGGTTATAGATGCGCTTCAGCGTATCTTTCGAGAAGCCACAACCAACTTCCTTCACGATCACCGGGATCGAAAGCGTTTTAGCCAGTTTCTCGATCGCTGCCTCACCGCCACGGAACTCCGTGGTGCCTTCGGGCTGCAGGCATTCTTGCAAAGGATTTAGGTGAACGAACAAAGCTTCTGCCTCAAGCGATTCAACCAGGGCTTGAACTTGATCCACCGGCGTACGGATAACTTGGGCAATGCCTAAGTTTCCGAGAAGCAAAGCCTTCGGAGCTTGCTTGCGGACTTCTTTCCATTCTTGACGAGCTTCAGGGTCTGCAAGTTCGCGGCGCTGGGAACCGACTCCCATCAGAATTTGTTTTTCGGCGCTGAGCTTTGCAAGACGTGAATTGATCTCGAGGCCCTTTTCGTGGCCTGCGGTCATGGAGCTAATGAAGAATGGAGCTGAGATCTTTTTCGAAAAAAAAGAGGTCGAAGAATCGACCTCTTTAAAATTGAGATTAGGTAGCGCTTCGTGAATGAGTTGTACGTTGTCGAGTCCGGAAAGACCCTCTGCTTGGGAGCGAGGGTCCAGAGCGATTCGAATATGATCTTGTTTTCTTTTTTCGAATTGCGATGAAGACTCTGACATTACAAGCTCACTCTCGAAGCTTGCTGCAAACTACGCCAAAGCGTGTTTGCAAAGAGCTGCGAATGCTGCTGCGTCAGTGATCGCCAAATCAGCCATTACTTTACGGTCCACTTGGATGCCAGCTTTGATCAAGCCGCCAATCAAGCGAGAGTATGTAGTGCCGTTCAAACGAGCTGCTGCATTGATACGTTGGTTCCACAAAGCGCGGAAGTTACGTTTTTTAACCTTACGATCACGGTATGCATATTGTAATGCATGGTCGTTTTTCTCAACCGCGTGGATGTAGCAACGGGAACCAGCTGAGTAGTAACCCTTTGTTCTTTTTAAAACCTTTTTATGACGAGCACGATTTGTTTTACCGCTTTTTACACGAGCCATTTTTTACTCCGATTATCTATTCAGTGAGAAGTTAACGTTAGAATACCAAGCAACGTTTTGCTTGGAGCAAGTTTGCTTTTTCTACGTAAGAAGTTTTACCCAATTGTCTTTTTGTTTTTGAGCTCATGTGAGAGTTCAAGTGGCGAAGACGTGTGCTTTTCTTTTTGATCTTGGTGCCGCCGGCTACCAATTTCATACGCTTTTTAGCGCCTGAATGCGTACGCATTTTCATAGTTATCTTTCCTCCGATAGGGGCGTCTTAAACGGGTGTCTAAGCTCTTGTTGGTGCCTTTATCAGTGATAATGAGCTGATTGTTTTAGGCTGTGGCGTGTTGAAAATCAAGCTCTTTTAAGGGGTTAACGAGACTTGAAGTTTTTATATACGACGCATAAATGAGCGAAAACAGGTGCCTAATGGGCCGATGCCCTATCTGTTGGCATTTTTAAGGCCCCCGCGAGCCGGGGGACGAATGAGGAAGTCCATAGGAACCGCGTCTTTGTAAACCGGGCGCTCGTACCAAGTTTTCAAAATCTCATCGTAGCGACCGGATTTGCGGAGCTGAGCCAGGCCCTCATTGAACTTCGCAATCAGGGCGGGGCCGTTTTTAATCTTTTTGGAAATTGCCAGCCGGTAGTCCGACCTCACAATATAGTGTTCAGAATCGTGGGTGATCTGATTGGCCTTATCACCATAGAGCTTGCGTAAAAGCACATAGCCGACCTCAACGTCGCTCGGAACTGCATCCGCCCGTTTAGCCATCAGCATGTTGAAGCTCTGAGTATCCGAGCCCAGGCGCAGAACCTTGATGGTGCCCTTTTTCTCCGCTTGTATGAAGTCTTCACCCATGCCGCCAAACCCAATGGTTGAAGCAATGGTCATGTTTTTAAGATCCGTATAGTCTTTCCATTTGAAATCGACATTTTTCAGGTGGAAAAAAGCATAGCGGCCAACATAAAGTGGCTCACTAAAAAGATAAAAAGGTTCTCGTTCTGTCAGGCGCACCAGAGCAATCGTTCCATCCCAGTCACCGTTTTTCGAAGACTGCGTGGCGCGACCCCACGGGAAAAAGCCGAGGTCAACTTCGACCCCTTTCAGAGCGAAGGCCTCTTTGGTGATTTGTACCATAATGCCGTTGTCGGGTTCCGTTTCTGAGACATAGGGCCGCCACTCTCCCGTAGAGAGCCGCACGACCTCTTTTGCAGAAGCCGCTTGAAAGGTCAGAATTAAGATCAGCACAACCAGTGTCCGAATAAATCCCCCAATAGTCTCTTCTCGGAAAAGTACTCCGATTTTTAAAGGAAAGTGGATCTTAATGTAGAGAAATGAAGCGATCTTGAACGAAACTCTGCTTCATTAAAAGCTAAAAACTTTCGAACAAATTCCATAGCCCTGACTCAGCGCTTTGAGCTGTGTGAGCGGCTCTGGAGCCTGCGCGACTTGGCTAAACTGCGTATAGAAATGGAGTATTTTAAGACGCTCTCTGAGCCATTCTTGAGCGTTTGGCGGGTCGTAAACACCCTGAGCCTCAGGGACATAGGCCTGATGAAAGGCGTAAGTGCGCCCAAGACCAAACATGTTTTTCTCTTGTCCTGAGACAGCAAATTCCGGGAGGTCATCCACCAAGACAACATGGCTCAAATCTGGATTGATTTTGGTAAGGTCTTTCGCATAGCGCACAGCAAATTTGTCGCCCTCGCTCGCCCCATCACGACGCGAGAGATCTTCGAAATTCAAAACTTTGTAGAAGCTAAAATCTCGCACACCGCGAGTTTGGATTTCATTCAGGAGATAATTCGCCAGCGCCTGATTTCGCGGAGCCTTGCCACCACTAAATAAACTCACACGATGCCCATCTTGATGGAGCTTGATAAGAACTTCGATCGCTTTTTCTGCGGGCTGATAGAACTCTTCGCCGAATTGAACGGTCTCGGTGGTTTCGAGCTTTTTGACCGGATAGAAAAGGGTCCAATCGAGGTCGAAAACCACGTCATAAACAGGCCCCGAGGCAAACGCCGCGGACGCCGTCAAAATACTAAAAATAAGACTTAGTAGGAAACGAACCACCATCGGCGGTGATAAGAGCAATCCTGAGGCCGTAAGAGGTCGCAATAACAGGGTTTTTAGGCTGTTTTCATGGCGAAGTTTTCGACAAGAGACAGCCCGGGCCTATTTCCAAAAACTCGCCACCAAAAACGCGAGATCGCTCTGGGTATAGACTTTGGGAGTCACCACCCCGCCCGCCAGGGCAATGATAAACGAGCTCAACTGCCGAACCGGCTTGTCGTCCACTCCATAATTTCCATTGTGATTTAGGAACTCATTGTAAGCAATTTCATGAATCATGGCAGCCGCCTTTTGATCTTCAGAAATACGGCTCCAATAGCCCTGATGCACGTAATACTTTGTCGAACCGTCATACAGTTGAACAATCATCTGCTTGAGATCGCAATAAGGTGATAGTTCTCTTTTCCAAGAGGAGTCCCTCGTCACGAAATAGGAGGAAAAGCTTTCGACAAAAACCACCAATGAAGCAAACGCTTCGAGATGTTTTTGAAACTTCGCAGCTAAAACGGGTTCAAGCTCGCCATACTTTTCAAAAGCTTTTTTCGCTTTATCATAGGCAGTTCCGTCCAACGGCAAAAGAGGAATCGCGCGGCGATTGTTGTAGGTCATACGAGCCGCGTAATAATCTAAAAACTCGTCCTGGGCCTGGCCTTCACAAGAAATAATATATCCACCGTTGCCGCGCTCTTGGCCCAATGCAAACACGGCTGAATGAAAAAGAAAAACTGCTAAAAAAACCAATCTAAACATGACGAGCCTCGCGTACGGTGTTCGGGAAGAATTGCAGGTTTAACGTATACACTTCGTTCTTTTCTTCGCCTTCCATCAGGCGGCAGAAGCGACGACGGAACTCGCGCAGAAGTTCTTTGGCTTCTTTCATTTTTTCCGGATTCATAGTGATCGTGATACTGCTAAAATCGCGATCTTCGACTTTATCACGGTCCAAACTCTCAAGCGACTGGTTGATCACGTTGCGATGTGATTTGCGCAAAACCTCAGAGGGCATTTCATGGGTCGTCGTGACTCCATTCTGGCCGGGAACCAGATTGCCATTAGCATCGCGCACGACAAGTCCTAGATTCAAAAGTCGCTCAATAGCTTGTTGAACACACTCCAAGGTCACACCCAAACGGCGAGCGATCCAGGCCTCATCCGACTGAAAATCTTTGGTTTCAAGCAGACTGAGAATGGTAAAATGAATGGGCTCTGACACCAAGGCGTACTCATCTTCAAGCAGTGGACGGCCGAACTCGCCAAAGACTTCGTAGTGGCGGCTTTCTGCCCTAAAAACACGGTGGTAATGAGCCATCTCATCCGAAGAAAGCCCCAAACCCAGAGTGATCTTCTCAAAAAGCTGTGGCCCGACCCGGCGTTTGCCATTGAGGATTTCCGACATTTTAGACGGCGTGATGTTCAGGTCCCGCGCCAGGGCCCGCATGGAGTAGCGGATATTCCGGCTCTTTCTTTTTTCCAACTCAGCACGCAAAAGCATGCTGAAGCTTAAAGCTGAATTGTTTTGTTTCATAAGTCTGGATTAAAAAAAAACATGATCCCGAAATCAACAAAGGAGTCCTTGAATCACTGCAAATTGTTTTTTTTATCGAGGAGAACAATTTATTTCTGGCCAAAAAGGGCCTTCAGAACCCTGCTTCGCATTAAAATCCCCAAAAGGACGCAGGTGAATAAGAGCATTAAACTCGAAAGCGCGTGCAACTTAGGGCTTACGCCCATTTTCATCGCCGCATAGAGCTTGATTGGCAAAGTGTCCTGGCCGACTCCATTCACAAAATAGGTAATCAGGAAATCGTCGAAGGACAGCAAGAAACTAAGAATAAAACCGCCAAAGATCGCGGGCTTTAAAAGTGGAATCAGAATGGATTTAATAATTTCAAGCTCACTCGCCCCAAGATCGCGGGCGGCATCTTCAAGCGACGCATCCATATTGGCGAGCCGCGCACTCACCGTCATCATCACGTAGGAAAGCGAAAAACTCACATGCGCCATCACGACCGTGGTCAGGCCCAGCTCCAACCCTAGAACGAAAAACCAGGAGAGTAAGGACAACGCAAACACGATCTCCGGAAAGATCAATGAGACCAGCGACAGCCCTTCGACGGCAAAACGCATTTTGGATTTTGTGCGGAAGATACCGATGGCCGCAAAAGTTCCAAGCAACGTCGATAACACACTGGAGCTGAGCGCAACGATCAGACTATTTCCCAAAGCGCTCATGAGCCCGCTGTCGGCGAAGACCTCTTGAAACCACTTCAGCGTCAAGCCACTAGAATCCAAAACGGAGCCGATCAACATCACAAGAATTGGAATATACAAAAGTGCCAGCATCAGCCAAAGCAGAATGCGCGCAGGCCACGGGGCTTTGGGGCGACGACGTTCAGTGGCCACGTTTTTCCCCCGTCTGTCTCATCACTGCAAAAGCGACCATGAGCAAAATGAAAATAAGGAGAACCGACAGGGCCGAGCCCAGTGGCCAGTCCCGGGATTTAAGAAACTGCTCGGTGATCAGATTTCCAAGCAGCATATTTTTAGCGCCGCCCAAAAGATCCGGAATCACATACTCGCCCATTGCCGGCACAAAAACCAGAACAGCGCCGCTGACGAGGGCTTTTTTCAAATTTGGCAAAATCACGTCTTTGAGAATTCGCCATGGCCCCGCCCCCAGATCCTGAGCCGCTTCCACCAGCGAGAAATCAAATTTCTCAAAGGCACCATACAGAGGTAAAACCATAAACGGCAGATACGTCGTCACCATCCCGTAGTAAACGAGCCATTGATTTTGCGAAAGTGCAAAAGGATCAAATGGAATTCCCAGAGCGGTGAGCAGCGTTTGCAATGGGCCCTCAAAGCCGACAAACACACGAACCGCGTAAATACGAATCACAAGGTTCGTTAAAAACGGCAACGCCACGGCACAGACGTAAAAATATCTGTATTCGGGCTCTGCCGTTGCCATCGACCATGCCATAAGGACCCCGATCACCATACAGAGCGCCGTCGTCACTGTGGCGACAATCAGACTTTGTAGCAAAATCCCCAGGTAAGCCGCAGAAAAACTTCGACCAAAGTTTGCAAAGGACAAGTCCCAGGCAAACCCACCGTAGACTCCGCGGGTCGCAAAACTGACTGCCAGCACGATCATCAATGGAACAAAGATAAATCCGGCAAACCACAAAAGCGCCGGCAATGAAAGCAGCTCGCGCTTCGCCTTCACGGCGTGGCTCCGACCGCCATGGCTTTACGGACATAAAGATGGAGTTTCATGCCAAGTTTTAATTCGGACGCCGGCATATTGTAGCGGCTTTTGACGAGGCTGCCGTCAGCAAGCTTTAGAGTTAAAAACTCAGGCGCAATCGCAGCGAGCTCTCCTTGTAAGTGGCTTCTTTGACCGACGAACTCAGACACGAAATGATTTTCTGGAATTTCAAAGATCTCTTTCGGTGAGCCAACGTACTCGAGCACGCCATGATCCATGATCGCAATCCTGTCAGACAGCGCAAAGGCCTCATCCTGATCATGGGTCACATAAATAAAGGTCAATCCCAGCTTCTGCTGCAAAGCCCTGAGCTCTTTTTGCATGTGCTCGCGCAGTTTTTGATCCAAAGCTGAAAGGGGCTCGTCTAAAAGAAGAACTTTTGGTTTATTCACCAGCGCTCGGGCGATTGCCACGCGCTGAGCTTGACCTCCCGACAGAGTTTCAGGGCGGCGGTCGCGGAACGAAGCCATGTCCACCAGAGCTAAAGCTTTAGTGACTTCATTGTGGATTTCATCGGGGGATTTTTTCTTTAGCTTCAGGCCGTAAGCGACATTTTGCTCTACCGTTAGGTGCGGGAACAGAGCGTAGCGCTGAAAAACCATGTTAAAAGGCCGCTTCATCGCAGGCAGCGTATCCACGCGCTCGCCTTTCAGCAGGATCTGGCCTTGATCGGCGCTCTCGAGACCGGCAATAATTCTGAGGAGCGTTGTTTTACCGCAGCCACTCGGTCCTAAGAGCGAAAAAAACTCGCCTTCCTGAATTGTTAAACTCAGATCCTTTAAGGCTGTTTGACTCGAAAAACTTTTACCGATATTCAAAAGTTCTAACATTGGTCTCAAGATAAAGAGGATTCAAAAAAATGTCGAGAATATTGATCACATTGGCAGTTGTTAGCGGTCTTTTTCTAGGTTGTACTAAAAAGCCGGCGGCAGCGCCGGAAGAACACGAAGTGAACCTGTCGATCTGGGGCAATTACCTGTCTCCGGAAATGAAAGCAAAGTTCGAAAAAGAATCCGGCATTAAAATCAACATCTCGAACTACTCTTCAAACGAAGAGTTGCTCGCTAAAGTCCAAATGGGTTCCTCAGGAATCGACGTCGCCGTTCCTTCTGATTACATGGTTGAGATCATGGCAAAGATGGGTTTGCTTGAGCCGCTTAAAAATGACGAGATCCCGAATAAAGCCGGCGTTTCTGAGCAGTTTTTGAAGCAGTCTTTCGATCCAGAGAATAAGTTCTCTTTGCCGTACACTTGGACGAGCACGGGGATTGCCTACAATAAAGAACTTTACAAAGGGGAAATGAAAAGCTGGAAGGATCTTTTGGAAAACAAAGACCTGAAAGGCAAGTTTGCCCTATTGGATGACGTTCGCGAAACCACAGGTGCGGCTTTGAAGATGACCGGCGCGAGTGTGAACTCAACAAAAGCGGTTGAAGTGCAAAAGGCCAAAGATGTCCTTCTTACAGCGAAAAAGAACGTGAAGATGTTTACTTCAGACACGATTGATATCTTAAAAAACAAAGAAGTCGTGGCCGCTCAAGCCTATTCCTCAGATGCCCTGCAGGCGGCAGCCCAAGCTCCTGGGAAGATTGCTTACGTTTTGCCGACAGAGGGCGGCACTTACGCCATCGACAACCTCGTCGTACTAAAGGGCGCTCATCATCCGGCGGCAGCTCACAAACTAATTAACTTTCTTCTCAGCAAAGAAGCTGAAATCGCCAAAGTAAAAAGCATCTATGGCGGGCCCATCTTAAAAGACATCCGCAAGGATCTGCCAAAAGATATTCAAGACAACCCGGTGCTATTCCCAGAGACAGCCGCTTTTCAAAAGTTAGAGCACGTTCGTGACTTGGGGGCTGAAGGAAAAATGTACGAAGATCTTTGGACTGAAGTAAAAACCAAGTAGGAGTTTAGTATGAGCAAAAAAGGACTCGCTTTAACAACTTTAATGGGTGCGATGGTGGTGATGCTTTTTGTGTTCGCGCAGCTCGGCCGCAAGGCCGTGGGACTCAACGTTGAGGGCATCTATAAAATTGGCGAGTGTTACAAGAATGACGAATTCGGCGTCACTTATAAGGTCACAAACACCGCCAAAGGCCGTAGCTTCGGCACTGTGATTGCGAGCGAAAAGTATCCTTCACAAGAAGAGTACAAGATGGGCGCTGAAACCAATTGGTCCTCAGTAGAACCCTTTGGCCCGATGAAGCCCGTTTCTTGCCCGACTCTTTAAACGAATTTGTAGAGAATTTTCACCCAAGCAAAGCAGAAGAAGGCCACCATCAGGCTGCTTGCGCTTGGCTGAGTGATAAAAGTTAAACCTGCGATTGTGAAGAATAAGCCGTAGGGAAAAACTTGCCAGAAATAGGATTCATCTTTGAAAGAAGGCTTTTGATTTTTAGCCTTCTTTGAAAACCAATCTGGGCGAAAGAAACCAAAGTAAAATAAACTAAAACCTAGAATCAAAAAACCGCACGCCATCCAGCGCTCTGCTGTCATCCCTAACACCATCGCCCACTCCTCCGATTCATCAATTTAGAATCGGATGATCGCGAAACCAAGCGGCGCTTCTCGGCCGTAAACGTTTCTAGCCTTCAGTCCTGCAAACAAATGTTCGCCGCTTTAGCCTTCTGAGAACTTAAGTCCCAAGATGCCACCGATAATGAAGAGCAAACAGATCGCTTTCACAAGGCCCAGGCTTTCATTAAAAAAGAAATAGCCAACGATCACAGAGCCCACAGCTCCGATCCCCGTCCACACAGTATAAGAAACCCCGATCGGCAAAACGCGCATCGAAAGTGAAAGCAGATAGAAGCTCACGCCCATCACGGCGAGCGTAAAAACAGACGGCCAAAGTTTGGTGAAGCCTTCGGACTGTTTGAGGCCTGCGGCCCAGATAAATTCCAACACTCCGGCGATAACGAGAACGATCCATGCGATATTTGTTGTCATTGTCTCTTCCTTTCATTTGCGGAGATTTGTGATGGCTCCGCACTTATTTTTAGAACTGTACTGGCTACCGCCGAGCGTGCCTCCATCCATGTGAATCGAGGCTTCTGCCTCGAGCTCCGCTTCCTGCCGGCCATCCGGGCCGTCAGGTTCTTGTCTCCAGGGAACCCTTCGAGTTGTTCAGCCGAGATTTCAAATCAAGTACTTGTCTTCTGCATTCACTCCCAGACGGCCACGATGGCCGTCTGGCCCCGTTCCCACGGACGGACGGTCCACGCTGTTCCCCTTACTGGGCGAGCAAGCATCAGCTTGCCGCGAACGAAACTCCTGCCCCAAAAACCAAAAAAAAAACCGGAGCTTTGGGCCCCGGTTTTGTGACTTTAAAAGTCCGGCAACTAAATCAGCTTCAGCCCACAGGGCCGTGCCTCTAGTCTTCGTCGTCGTGCTCTTCGTCTTCCTCTTCAAGCTCAGCAAGTTCTTTCGTATCTTGCTTCGACTTGTTCGGATGAGCCTTCAAGTAATCCTTAATTTTCAATGGATCAGGTCCAAGCATCAAGAACATTTGCTTACCTTCCATTTTCGGATTGGCTTCAACCAAAGCGAGGTCCTTCACGAACTCAATACATTTCTTCATGAGTTCCATACCAAGCTCTTGATGGGCCATCTCACGACCCATGAAACGAAGATTTACTTTCACTTTATCGCCATCCAACAAGAATCTGCGAGCGTGATTCATCTTAGTTTCGAAATCGTGTTGGTCAGTGCGTGGACGCATTTGGATTTCTTTGATGCTGACAACAACTTGTTTTTTGCGAGCTGCTGCGGCTTTCTTTTTATTTTCGTACTTCCACTTGCCGTAATCCATGATTTTGCAAGTAGGAGGAGTCGCCGTCGGGGCGATCTCAAGCAAATCTAAATTGCGTTCTTCAGCCAGTCTCAATGCCTCAGGAACCGTCATCACGCCAAGCATGTTTCCCTCGTCATCGATCACACGAATCTGAGGAGCGCGGATTTCACGGTTTACTCTCAACGAGTCTTTAGAGTCTTTCTTGCCGCGGAATTGGCCTCCGCCTCTAAAATCGTTTCTACCTTCGAACTTGCTAATGGGAAACCTCCAGGGTTTTGTTAGTGTGCAGCTTCTTTCATTAAAGAGGACTGCAATTTTCTTTCGTTAATATCTTTTGAAATCAATTTCATTAATTCGTCGACAGTGATGCCCTTATGTTCAGAGCCATCACGCAAACGAAGCGACACAGTTTTCGTCTCAGCTTCTTTATCGCCGACGATCACCATGTACGGAACTTTCTGCAACTGTGCTTCGCGGATCTTAAACTTCAACTGCTCGTTGCGGTTGTCAAACTCTACGCGGACTTGGTTGTCTTTAAACATCTTTTGCAAGTCTTCGCAGAAACCATTCACACGATCCGTAATGTTCAAAATCATCACCTGAGTCGGAGCGAGCCACGGCGGCAAGTGTCCTGCTGTGTGCTCAAGGTACACGCCGATAAAGCGCTCCAATGAACCCAAGATCGCTCTGTGCAACATCACAGGACGGTGGGGAGCATTGTCTTCTCCCACGTACTCAAGACCAAAGGCTTCTGGCAAATTGAAGTCGACTTGTAATGTGCCCAACTGCCAAGGACGGTTCAAAGCATCAACGAACATGATATCAAGCTTCGGCCCGTAGAACGCGCCATCGCCCGGATTGATCGTGAATGGCAATTTCAAGCTATCCAAAGCTTTCGTCAAAGCGCCTTCAGCCTTGTCCCAAACTTCGTCAGAACCCATGCGGTTTTCTGGACGAGTCGACAAGAAGATCTTGTAGTTGTTCATACCGAGCTGAGTGTAAACGCGGTTTAAGAGCTGCATGAAGCTTGCGATCTCGGTCTGCATTTGATCGATCATGCAGAAGATGTGCGCATCGTCCTGACAGAACGTACGAACGCGAGTCAAGCCGTGCATCGCACCTGATTTTTCAAAACGGTGCAAGCGACCGAAGTCCGCCATTCTGAGCGGCAATTGCTTGTATGAATGAGGCTCCGCCTTGAACAACAAGCAGTGTGAAGGACAGTTCATCGGTTTTGATGCAAAGTCGCGCTCATCCACGCGTGTGAAGAAGATATTATCTTTGTAGTTCGCCATGTGACCTGAAGTGATGAACAGATTTGAATCAAAAATCTGCGGAGTGATCACTTCTTGGTAACCGAACTCGAAATACAGCTCACGCATGTACTTCTGCAATTGGTTGTAAACTACCGCACCCTTGCCAGTGAAGAACGGAGACCCCGGAGCCCACTCATGGAAGTGGAAGAGACCTAGCTCTTTACCAAGCTTACGATGATCGCGCTTCTTCGCCTCTTCGAGGTTGTGAAGATATTGATCGAGTTCTTTTTTATCAGCAAAGGCTGTTGCATAAATACGCTGAAGCATCGGCTTCGTTTCATCACCACGCCAGTAAGCACCTGCCACCGACATCAATTTGAAAGCCTTGATTTGACCCGTGGATTGAATATGCGGGCCACGGCAGAGATCAAACCAGCCGTCACCATTGAAGTAGATGCCCACTTCTTTTTCGCCCTTCTCAGCCAAACCCTCGATGAGTTCGACTTTGAAACGCTCTTTCATTCCTTTGAAAGTCTCAATTGCTTTTGCAATCGGCCAGTTCTGACGAACGATCGGCAAATCTTTGGCAACGATTTCAGCCATTTTCTTTTCGATTTGTGCGAAGTGCTCTTCAGTGAAATGGAATGGAGAATCGAAATCGTAATAGAAACCATTTTCGATCACTGGTCCAATCGTCACTTTCACTTCAGGCCAGATCTGCTGAACAGCTTCGGCCAATACGTGCGCCGTCGTGTGACGGATCACTTCGATCGCTTCAGGAGATTTGGTCGTGATCAAAGCAATCTTGCTTTGATCTTTGAGAGGCGTCCGCAAATCATCGATCTCGTTCGATCCGTTAATTTTCACACCAAGAGTTTCTTTCGCTAAACGCGGACCAATAGATTGGGCCACTTCCAGCGCCGAGGGTTCGTGATCAAACACCTTCGTAGAATTATCAGGCAAAACGATTGTAACTTGTGACATTATGAAAGAATTTTGGTCGCCATGATTGCGACCGAAGTATGTGAGGTTGCTAATGATTTCTTAAGAGAAATACGCATCCGATAGTCTTAGAACGAGGGGGCCTCTGCGTCAACAGGAAAGCTATGAAGACGCCTTCACAGCTCGCCTTGGATTCCCTATGGTTTCCCTGGCTTACGCGTAGCGTCTTTTGAGGTCTCAGAGCCGTTTTCACGCTTCATCACCTCGATGTAGTCGTTCACGATGCTCTCAAACTCGGCATAGCTCTTAGCCTCGTCTTGAGTAAGTGCTTTAAAAAGGGCCTCCCCTTGCCCTTGATCGGCATGCCACTTCCCGGCCCGTTGAGCCAGATAGCGATACACATCCTGCCCCTCTTGGACGTCTTTATCCGAAACTTTGCCCTCTGGATCGAGGGCTAAAAAGCCGCGCGTACGTTCGCGGGCGATAAATTGGTACTTGCCGCCGTCAACAAAGCGGTAAAAACCAAAAGTCGATCGTTGCGGACGGTAGAACTCGATTAAGCTATTGATACGGTCACGCTGTGTACCCTGCTGTTCATAGAGATTCATCGCCGGCTCCGCCAGGGTTTTAAGCTCAATCACCGTGCGAGCCCCCTTATTTTCGATCAAGAACCAGAAGCGCGGAATCCCCTGACTGCCACCTGTATCTTTGATTTTGTACGCCTGGGCGAGGATTTTCACGTCCCCCAAAGAGTTGATCATCGCACCGATGCTTTCGACGTACACATCGCGAGTCACCGGGTCCATTTCTGACAGCGGGCGCACGCCGGCAGCCGCCGTGAAGCCTTTGCCGTCGATGATTTTATCGAGGTACTTTTTCTGAATCGCCAGATACTCGCTGTGGCTTTTGCCTAAGATGGTTTCAATAATTTTCGGCTTTTGGATTTTTTCATCCTTCAGGCCATCGAGATAGTTCTTCCAAAGATCATGCAGTGGCACTTTATATGGAGACACCTGGTTGCTGATCGCAGATCTCGTAAAGTCCGCAAATAGTGAGGTGTGCCCGCCGTCATCAACGTCGATGAGGCCGATTTTGCGAGAGCCGTTAGAAAGCTCGATATCACCGATATTCAAAATATGAAAATCCCCGATGCCTATACCCTCGACTTTGAAGGCCTCCCGTAAAGAAACTAAATGCGGACGGATGGCCTTAAAGTAAGCCCAATTATGAGGAGCGTTCGCGCGAACCGCGGAAAACAGATTTCCTTCGGTCTTCCGCCACTCCCCGGTGGCAGCAAAAGTAATCTGCATGGGACTCGCACTCGCCAGCACATGCTCACACAGGGGCGCACCGCCGGCAAAAACAGTTGCAGGTGCCGAAGCTAGGCACAGGTTCGCCAAAATTGTTGCAAGTGTTAGGGTTCTATTGCGCATATTTTCTTTCTGTGAGGCTTTCCTCGGGGTTTGTCATGGACCCGTCAGGGTTCGTCAATTTCTCAGCAGGAAGCGTGCCCCAGAAGACTCACGCCGAGAAACTGTCTAAAAGTAAGACAGTTTCGTGACCTCAAATGAAATCTTTCACTAACGCGGTTGACATTGTCTGTTTCTGTTCACCGTGGTTGTTCCAGGCGTCGACTGGATTGACGAAAACTTTTAAACTCGCTGAGTTTGAATTTTTTTGTCGAGCTTTCAGTCTTTTCTCGAGTGTCAACAACCCAAGATGGCGCGTTCACATGAAGAATCTTGGAAGTGTTTCCAAAGTTCTGAGATGATGATTTCATGTTCGTTAAAAGGACGTCACACAAGGAGCACCCATGAACACCTCAAAACTGGTTTTCATTGCGGTGACACTTTCAATATTGCACGTAGGTTGTCAGAAGTTGTCAGTCGGCAGTGAGAATGAAGTGAATACGACAGAAAGTCTAGGCATCAACTGTAAAACAGATGCCGCAATCGATACCTCTTCCTTGGCTATCCAAGGTTCTGAGGTGGCAGCAAAAGGTCAATCCGTCGTTTATAAATTAAACGAAGACCTCGGCTGTTCAAGCTCACAGAAACTGAGCTGGAAAACCGTTGGCAGCAGCGCTGTGAATTCAGGCGCAGCCATGACGGCTTCCTATAAGAAAGCCGGCGAATATGTCGTCGTTGCTCAAGTGGAATCTTCCATGAGCAGCTCTTTCTCAGGAAAAGTCGCTACGACTTCAACGACTGATATTTCAATGAAAACGATCGTCGTTGCTAGCCAAGCTGCGATCTCGGGCCCTGATTTGGGCATGGTCGGCAGTGCGCTGAAATACCAAATCGCCCTTCCAAGCGGCATGAGCCTCGCCTCTGCGGATTGGAATTTCGGCGACGGTTCCGCTGTTCAAAGCGGCCTCGGCCAAGTGGCGCATACTTATGGTCGCCCAGGTGACTACCAGATTTCAGTTGCTATCGTTGATGGCAACCAGAATAAAAGCACTCTCTCGCAAAAAGTAACCATCGTGAACATTCAAGATGGTCTTGAGTGCGTTTCCGACCTTGCCATCTCGGGCCCTACTGAGGCGAACGTGAACGCACCGGTGGCAATGTCACTTTATATTCCAGCTTGTTTGACGAATAAAATCACGGCTGTGACTTGGAACTTGGGCGACGGTTCAAGCTCTTCAAATCAAAGCGTGACTCATACATATAGCAATGCCGGTGATTACCAAGTGACTGTGCAAATCTATATTGGTGGCGATACCAGCACTCCGTGGGTGACTCTCACTCATGATATTGCGGTCAGCAGTTTGCCAGTGGATCCAGAGCCATCACCAACACCGGCGCCAAGTCCTACTCCGGACTTGAATAAGTGCCCAGCAGCGGGTCAGCAACGTGAGACCAAAGGTGAAATCTACTCTGAAACAGTGGCTTGCGGTTTAAACGGCACGAAAGTGATGTCTTACCGTGACACTGTTGTTGAAGAATGCCGCCTTGTTGGTGAACACCTTGACTGGGTGAAAGCTTCGACTTCAAAAGACCTTCTCAGTGAAGGCTCTTGCCAAGGTCAGTCTTGTAATTTACCGGACGGCTCACAAATCGTGAACGGCTCCACAAAATCAAGCGTTATTACTGGCGAAGTCAGTGTGGCATTGACTTGTGAGTTCGGTGAAACCGGTCACTTCAGCATTTACAACCAAGTCTCAGACCTTGTTTGTAATAACGGCCAAGTCAGCCAAACCAACACTCGTCAAGGCACTGTGAAAACTCCAGGTTCTTGCCCTGTGTACTCTTATCAAGCGACTGACACCTGGTCGGCTTGCTCCGCGGATTGCGGCGGTAAGCAGTCCCGCATCTACGTTTGTAAAGACGACAGCGGCAACGTTGTTTCCAACGACCGTTGTAAAATCGCAGCTCCTGTTGAAGAACGCGTTTGTGACGGCAATCCTGCAGCCGTTCGTCGCCAAGAAGTTTCAACTTCGAGCGAAGAAGCCAATAGCTCGAACAAATGCCCTGCGAACCAAATCGGCGTCATCGTTCAGTCTCGTGATGTGACGAATACGAAGACTTATGCTTGTATCGATCACAGCGTGAAACTGGAAAAAGATGAAACGACTTACGGTGCATGGGTTTCCCAAAGCTATTGCCGTGACTACGTTGCTTATCGCTGTTCTCAAGATAGCTTGAGCAATGATGAAGCTAACGGTCGCTATCAGTGGATGGTGAAATGCCAAGACCAAGTTCCGGTTATCAAAGAATTCCTTGAGAAGTTTGATAACGTGAAAGTGGGCGGCAACGACATCGACACGAGCGCGCGCAAGCTCTACCCGACTTTCATGAACCGTGCGACCAATCCCGAAAAAGTGTGGATTGCGCCTAAGAAAGCCAGCGGTTCTTGCGTTGTTCCTTCGACGGCTTACATTGCAGCGGTTTGTGTGTCCTCTTGCGCAACGCCAGAGCAACAAATCATTGCCGATGTGAAGGCTCAAGGACAAGGCAAGTATGTCACCTTCATCGAAGCATTGACTAAAAACTACAGCCACGTTGTGACTTTGAAGAATACAAATTCGATGAACAGCAAAGCTGTTGAGAAAACTCCTGTGGACCAATGGGTGACTGAGTTGATCGATGGCGAGCATGACATCATTGTCTTCACAATGAAATCAGGTCGCAGCATTAAACTCACTCCGAACCATCCAGTGGTTGCCTCGAACGGTATGATGAAGCTTGCGGGCGAATTCGCCGTCGGTGACAGCCTGGTTGAGCTCGGTGGTCACTTGGATGCCATCGTGTCTTTAGAACATGTGAAACATTACGGTAAGGTTTATAACCTCTTCGTGAAATCGACCGAGATCCAGAAAAATATCGTTATCACGAACGGTTATTTGAACGGAACGGCATTCTTCCAAAACGAAGGTGCCGTGAATATGAACCGTGCACTCTTTAAAAACAAACTGACTCAAGGAATTTTTAACAAATGAGATGGCAACTAGATAAAAAGCACCTCTATGCTGGAGGTGCTGTCCTCCTCTTAGGATTAGCAACTGGAGGGGCTCTGTTATACAGAGCCCCTGCTTCCACTTCTTCACCGGAGCTTCCGGCTTCGCCGGTGCCGACGGAAAACCGCGGCACGATCAAGACGGTCGAAAGCAGTATTGGCGTAAAAACTGGCGAGTCTGCGACCCTAGACGCTGCGACGGCGCCCACCGCGAATCCGCCTGAAGGAACGCAGAAACCAAGCAAGCCGTTTGAAAACAAGACGGAGCTTGCGTCGTTTAAAATTTTAAAACAAAAAGTATTCCTGACTGAGCAAGAAAAAGAACAGCGCAAACATTTTATTCAAGACCGCGCGCTTTTGGAAAATTTAAAAAATCTCTTTAAATACCCTGCCCCTTACCAGGATCTTGAGGCGCAGCAAAATGTAGCCGTGGATCTTTTGCTTGAAGCCATAAAGTCCGGCGATGCTGAGACGGCCCGTGGTGTTTTCAAAGAAGTCATTGCCGACGCGACGATTGAGAACAATCAGCTTTCACCGGATCAGCGTCAAAACTTAGCAGGTGTTAAAGCTGAAGTTTTGTATCAATGGTCTTCACTCGAACCCGACCGCGCCAGCGAAATGCAGCAATCCCTGCCAGGCCCCGTCTCTCAGAAAATCTGGAAGAACGTAGTGACCCAGCAGGATCTCAACCGCGCGGAATCTGCGATCGCGAAATAGCCGGCAGACAGGCGCTTAGTGTCCCAGCATTGGGAATTGGCGCTGATGCCAGTACGGATAAATCGGTTTTGTCTCACTCACTTTATCAAGCTTCGCGACGTGCTCAGGGCTTAATTTCCAGCCGACAGCGCCGAAATTTTGCTTCAACTGCTCTTCGTTTCTAGCACCAATCACGATACTGCTGACTGTGGGTTTATTCAGAACCCAGTTGAGCGCGACCTGTGGCACCGACTTTCCGGTTTCCTGCGCGACCTCTTGAAGAACATCGACGATGTTGAACAAATGCTCCGACTTCGCTGACACCACAAAATCCATGTTCGCAGAACGCGAACCCGGTGCCGGTGGCGTTTTACGGGTGATTTTTCCTGAGAGTGCTCCCCCAGCCATCGGGCTCCAAATAATATTGGAAACTTTTTGATCCACAGAAAGCGGCATGAGCTCCCACTCGAGTTCACGGCCTGCCAGCGAATAGTACGTTTGATGAGCGACATACTTGCTCCAGCCGTATCTTTCTGAAACCGATAGCGATTTCATCAAGTGCCAGCCAGAAAAATTAGAACAACCAATGTAACGCACTTTTCCCGAAGTCACGAGATCATCCAAAGCGCGGAGTGTTTCTTCCACCGGAGTTAAAGCATCAAAGCCGTGCATATAATAAAGATCAATGTGATCGGTCTGCAGGCGTTTTAAACTGTCTTCACAGGCCTTCATGACAAACTGACGAGAAGAGCCGTAATCATTAGGCCCTGTGCCCATGGGAAAAGTCGCTTTGGTTGAAATCAGGGATTGCGCACGTTTCCCCTTCATCGCTTCGCCCAAAATTTCTTCGGACATACCTGTTGAGTAAGTATTTGCGGTATCGAAAAAAGTGACGCCGTTATCGAGACAAAGATCGATCAGCCGAGTGGCTTCTTTAACGTCGGTGCTGCCCCAGGTTTTAAAAAATTCATTGCCGCCACCAAAGGTAGCCGTTCCGAAAGTGAGTGCTGGAACATTCAAACCAGCGCCTAATAATTTTCTGTATTCCATGTGATGTGTCCTCTCAATGAGGCTCGAGTATCTCACTTACAGAAAATAGCGCTAGGCCTAACGCTCCATTTACGGTGGGAATTGCGGAAATGCATCGGGCTAACAAGGATTTTTGACATTCCTCAAGAGGTTTTGCCCTAAGCGCTAATGAGTTTTTTTCTCGGCCGCGATTTCCTCAAGGACCTGATCATAAACGAGCTTTAAACCATTGCGGTCGCGCACCGTGAGGATCGGCCAGTAAACTGATTTA